>DBCM01000154.1 GCA_002293045.1 Flavobacteriales bacterium UBA958
CGTTGTTGCGGTGGGAGCGGGATTCGAACCCGCGGTACAGTTACCCGTACGACAGTTTAGCAAACTGTTGGTTTCAGCCTCTCACCCATCCCACCGTTATTAACGGGAGGCAAAAGTAAGAAAACCATTTCTTTTCTTAAAGGAATTTTGCAAAAAAGACATTATTCATAATGAAATTCTCCAAATTCACTTCGGATAGTCACTTGTTTTTGTTCCGAGGCCTCCACAGAACCTATAACTTGTGCGTCTATGTTAAATGACTGGGCAATTGCGATCAGTTCACGTGCAGTCAACGCATCCGTGTAGATCTCAAAACGATGCCCCATATTAAACACCTTATACATTTCTTGCCACGTTGTTTCTGACTCTTCTTGAATCATTCGAAAAAGGGGAGGGCAAGGAAACAAATTATCTTTTATAATGTGCACTTGATCTACAAAGTGTAGTACTTTGGTTTGCCCCCCACCCGAGCAATGTACCATACCGTTTATCTGTTTTCGGTATTTCGAAAGGATTTCGATGAGTAATGGTGCATAGGTGCGTGTTGGCGATAACACAAGCTTTCCGGCATTGATCGGAGTACCTTCCACCGAATCCGTGATTGATTTCGAACCGCTATAGATTAAGTCATTTGGAATTCCTTGGTCGTAACTTTCTGGATACTTTTCTCCCAATGATTTATTAAAAACATCGTGGCGTGCCGCCGTTAGTCCATTACTACCCATACCACCATTGTATCCGCTTTCGTAGGTTGCTTCCCCGTATGAGGCAAACCCTACAATAACATTTCCCGGTTGAATAGTGTGATTGCTTATAACCTCGGAACGTTTCATTCTACAAACTACCGTAGAATCTACGATAATCGTGCGGACCAAATCTCCTACATCCGCTGTTTCACCACCGGTTGAATGGATATCCATTCCCGCTTTGCGTAGCATAGCTAGCACCTCTTCCGTTCCTTCAATGATGGCTTTGATCACTTCCCCCGGAATTAAGCGTTTATTTCTTCCGATCGTCGAGGAAACCAGAATGGGACCGGTGGCACCCACGCACAATAAATCATCGATGTTCATGATTAAGGCATCTTGCGCAATATCTTTCCAAACAGATAAATCACCCGTTTCTCTCCAATACATATAAGCTAATGAAGATTTTGTGCCTGCCCCATCGGCATGCATGGCAATGCAATAATCGGTATCTTGAGTTAAATAGTCGGGAACGATTTTACAGAAGGCTTGGGGAAATAAGCCCTTATCTATGTTCTTTATGGCTTGGTGAACATCTTCTTTTCCAGCTGATACACCCCGCGCTTGGTAGCGAGAATCCGACATAATTCGTTTTTGCAAAGGTAGCAATTAAGCGCTATGCACCATCGCCATCTTCTTCAAGTTGCTTTAGAATTTCTGCCACATCCAATTCCGTAGCTTTTAATTTGTTTTTGCAGTATTGAATGAGTTCCGCCGCGCGTTTTACATTCACTGCTAACTCATCTATACCAACATCACCTCGTTCCATTTCTGAAACGATGCGTTGTAATTCTTCAAAAGCAAGGGAATAACTTTGAGGTTCCATACTCAAAATTACTAATTTTACCGGCTATGAAATGTTATTTATACCGCTTTTTAATTGGATTTTCTGTCTTTCTGTTTTCCTGTGAGACCAAGGCTACCGAAAAAGCAATCCGAAGGGAGGTGGATGTAATGATGCCGATGCCTACTGCTGCCCGCAAACAGTATTTGTTAGACAGTGCGGGAAACTATTATCGACAGTGGATTAACCGGGGTAATTTTAGCGGACAATACTTGATAGCAAAAAATGGACATATTCTTTTTTCCCGTGCCGCTGGATTTTCAAACGTTGAAGAGCAGGTTAAAATGACTCTAGAAACACCAATTCACGTGGCTTCAATCAGTAAGGTGGCAACTGCCTTAGCGGTATTGCGCTTGGTCGATCAGGGTAAAATCGCACTAAACCAAAAGGTTAGCCATTATTTACCCAAATTCCCTTTCAAAGAAATTACAGTTAACATGTTGTTGACTCATCGGAGTGGGCTTCCGTACTATGGATATTTTGCTGACGCCAATACCGATCGAACGACTGTACTTTCTAACGAGGACATCATTCGGTTAATGGTCAAGTTTAACATCAAATTAAACAGTAAACCCGGCACCCATTTCGCATACTGTAATACCAACTATGCGATGTTGGCACTCATCGTGGAAAAAGTCACCAAATTGCCATTCCCTGAAGCGATGAAGGATCTAATTTTCGACCCCCTTGATATGAAAAGCTCATCGGTTGCCTCTTCCAAAACGCAGTATGATGAATCCTGTAGAAACTACAACCAAAACGGAATGTGGAATGGATTTACCTATCTGGATGCGATTTATGGAGACAAGAACTTGTATACGACCGCACGGGATTTAGTGAAAATGGATCGAGGAACTTATTTATCTTCATTTCTGAGCGATTCTTTAAGAAAACAAATGTTCCGGGGATACAGTTACGAACATCCAGGAACACGAAACTATGGATTGGGCATTCGTTTAAAAGAGAAAAAAGGCAAAGACACCTTCTTTTTTCATACCGGTTGGTGGCATGGTAATACGGGCTTATATTGTTCGCTTCGGCAAGATACCATCTGCATCATTGCGCTATCCAATAACATGAATAAACGGGTATATAATTTGGGCCCCTTACTAAAGGCGTGTGGAAATTATGTAGTGAATGATGAGGAATAAGCTCAATTTCATTGTTTATTAAATAATTAGGCGTAGTTTCGCAGTGTAATGACAGACGATCATTGTATGTTCTCTTGGAATCACTTGTGGTTTTGAGGGCATGTCCAACTCCGATGTTCATTGCATTTGTTTTATTTATTTAAGTTTTATTTATGAACATGTACGTTTCAAACTTGAGCTTTCGCTTGAGTGAGCAAGAACTGGGAGATTTGTTTTCTCAGTATGGAGAGGTTTCCTCTGTAAAAATTATTAAAGATCGTGAAACTCAGCGTTCACGAGGATTTGGTTTCGTTGAGATGCCAAACGATGATCAAGCTAAAGCAGCCATGGAGGCTTTGGCAAATTACGAAATGGGTGGAAGAAACATCAATGTTTCTGAAGCACGTCAACGTGATTAATTAACACTCGAAGATGTTAAAGGCCGCTCATGCGGCCTTTTTTTTTGCGCCAATATGTTGTAACCGTTTTTTCACTACACGTTGCAGGGGAAACTACAGCCTATGCATACCTTGCGCATGTTCACGTTGCTTATTTTATTGAATTTACAGCAAACAATCTTGTCCCAAGAGGTTAGAGACCTTGAGGGAAACACCTACGGCCTCCTGCTGATGGGTGAACATCAATGGACCACCGAAAATTTACGGGTAACACATTTTAACAACGGCGATGCTATCCCACAAGCGCAAAGCGCGGAGGAATGGCAAAGGGCAACGAACAAGAAGCTTCCAGCGTGGTGTTATTATGAGGATGAACATGGCATCGATCAAACCACGGTTCTATATAATTGGTATGCAGTAAACGATCCCCGGGGTCTCGCACCCTCCGGGAGCCATATTCCGAGTATCAATGAATGGACAAGCTTAATTAATCAGTTGGGCGGGGTTAAAAAATGTGCACGCTTGTTTAAATCCAGTGAGGGTTGGCTTCGTCCTCAAGCGACCATAACGCATGAGTTAAACGCCTTCAATGCAGCGCCGGTCGGGAGCCGTTATACCGATTTAGGGGCATCTTTTCAATGGATCGATGGGTGGAGTATGGGACGCTATGTTAACTATTGGACCAGTTCAAGCGGGCAATATGGAATCTATGGCGATCACGCCAACCGCATTGGATTATCGTTTGATTCTGATCAACTCATTACCGACGCGCGCAGTAAAACGCAATTCAGTAACATAGACTTGAATTTGAAAGGAAATGGGTTTTCGGTTCGCTGTATCTTAGATCCGATGCCGTAGGGAATGGTAAGAGGTTGTTCGCAACACACTTTCGGGTAGGTTTAAATCTTTAAATACCTTTTTATACCTTTTAAGGCACGTTTTTTAATGTTCGACATCCCACATTAAAATGTGATTTTATGTATTGTTTTATGTAAATAATCAATTAATATCCCTGTTATCATATTATAATGTGATATTGTTGTTTTTTTTCGCTTTTATTTGTAATTTCGACACATAAATCACATTATAATGTTAGTTAAAGACCTTGGTGAAGCGATAAAGGACAGGCGGAAGGAGTTGGATATAACACAGCC
>DBCM01000157.1:0-13571 GCA_002293045.1 Flavobacteriales bacterium UBA958
AAAGAAACCGAAGAAAAATCATTGGGTAATTTTGTAAAATCTGTTGCGCTTAACAAGGTAAAAGCAATTCGCTACACGATTAAAAATCAAGGCGTTTGCCCGGCATGGCATCTTGGTGCAGGAAATCCCACTTGGATCTTTTTAGATGAATTGATATTTGAATAGGTAATGCTTTTAAGGGTCACCCTCTCCATTCCTCATTCAAAGGATACACCTTTCTTTTGTATTGATACCCCCTACTTTTTCCACTTACACTTCGATACGTCCTTGGGTCCAGCTTGGATGGACTCAAGGTCCGAGAAAAAGCAAAATTCCCTCTACTTTTTCCACTTACACTTCGATACGTCCTTCGGACTACTCAGTGTCCGTGGAAATTTAAAAAATCTTCCCCTCCTGAGCCGCTGTTTTGTCAGTGATTTTTCAACTACCTCCAAAAAAAAATGTGACTCAATTCGGGGCAGAAACCGAAACATTCAAGATTTACCGCCGAAGCTTGGTGGAAGTGTTTACGGGAACCCCTTGCTTTTGGTGCATGTTTAAGGCACAAGTAAAGCGAACTGAAAACTGGGCTTGTGCTGACCGAGGCAACGAGCGTCAGTAAACCGTGAGGAAGCCGTAGGAACACCAAAACGGTCAGTTTTCAGGAGTGAAGCGCCGTACCTTAAACCCTGCACCGAGCTTTTTGCTACTTTTTTGCGGAAAAAAAGTAGGGGAAATGGTGCCCAAGCCCTAGTTCGTCTCTCCTGTTGGTAAAACAGTCGCTCATAAAAAATATAAACTACTGAAACCGCTACTTACTCGAACCCTGAGTATCTATCGAAATTTAAGTGAAGGGGAAAGTTAATCTAAGGATGCGATAAAAAAATAGCGAGAAATACACTTTTTTTTCGCATTCTTTATCACAAGCATAGTATTTTTATACAATGAAATCATTCTACCTACTCCTATTCACCCTGTTCCTTGGATTTCAAGCCAATGCGCAGTTGGATACCCTCTTTTGGTTTGTAGCCCCGGAAGTGGCTCAAAGTCATGGGGATCGCCCGATTGTTTTCAGATTCGCAACGCTAGCTACCCCTGCCACAATTACTATATCTCAACCCGCCAACCCTGGCTTTCCTCCGCAAATCATTAATCTAGGTGCAAATGCAGCACAAACCTTGGACCTTACGCCCTGGATTGACATCATTGAAAATAAGCCCGCGAATTCGGTATTGAATTATGGGTTTAAAATCAAAGCAACAGCGCCCATTATGGCATATTATGAAGTAGTAACTTCATGCAATTGCAACCCCGATATCTTTGCACTGAAAGGAAAAAATGCCCTTGGCACCAATTTCATCATCAGTGCTCAAACCTTTTTAACCAATGCAAACTATGCGCGATCAGGGTTTGATATTGTAGCCACCCAAAGCAACACCTCTATTACTATCGTACCCTCCAATGACATTATTGGGCATCCCGCTGGAATACCCTTTACTATCGTATTAAACCAAGGGGAAACTTTTAGTGCGGAAGCATCCAATATCGCCGGAAACTTACACCTGTCTGGCTCTACTGTAATTGCCAATAAACCCATTGCGATTACGATTAAAGATGATTCAATGTCAGGAGCACCATACGGCGGCTGTGCGGACCTCATGGGGGATCAAACCATACCTGTTGCGATTACAGGAAAGGAATATGTAACACTCAAAGGATATTTGAATGGTCCCGACAAAGTATATGTGGTGGCCACTCAGAATAACACACAACTTACCATTGATGGGGTGAATGTAGGTATCTTGAATGCCACGAACCTTTATGTGCATACGCAATCCAACCCAACCGCATATATCCAAGCAGATAAGCCCGTATATGTGTTGCATACCACAGGATTTGGCTGTGAGGTTGGAGGCGCGATCGTTCCTCCCGTGGTTTGTACAGGTTCAAACACAGTGGCCTTTGTGCGCTCTACAAATGAATTTTTTGCCATGAATATTCTGGTACCTGCGGGCGGAGAAACGTCATTTACCTTAAACGGTTCACCAGCGAATGTGGGTCCGGGTATTTTTCAACCGGTACCGGGAACCAATAACAATTGGATGTATGCGCAAGTGGACGGAAGCGGATTTATCGGCGTACAAGCGGCAAGTCGCCTAGAAAACCCAAGTGCTAAGTTTCATCTCGGGGTAATCCATGGCGGTGCAAATTCAGGCTGTCGGTATGGATATTTCTCAGATTTTGCGGCATATAAGTACGAAATTGACGCCGCAAATGATTTATTATGCAGTGGCGACACCTTAGTGCTTGCGACGGATTCACTGCCAGGGGCTACATATACTTGGACTGGACCTTTGGGCATTGCAACCAATGGAGCCACGTTAACGCTTTACGGGGTAGTTCCTGCTCAATCCGGGAATTACATCATTTCTGGATATAATCCGGGTGCTTGTGAATTAATACCAGATACCGTGGCGATCACCATCATTTCCACGCCCAATACACCGCTTATCAACACCAATTCTCCACTGTGTTTAGGAGATACGCTTCTTGCTGAAACTACCTTAAATGGTGCCTTTACCTATCATTGGTCTTTCAACAACGATACACTAGCGGTAAATGACTCGTTGAGTATATCCGGATTAGCACCTGGCCTCTACCCGCTTGAACTCTATTCCAATTTAGGAAACTGTGTTTCACCAACAGCGTTCGATACCATTCTGGTTTACCAAGCGCCAAACGTACAATATGTTGGCGTAGAAGAAGTTTGTGGAGATCAAATTGATTTTTCTGTTCCGACATTTCAAACTGACCCGAATGATCCGTTGGTCTATTTCGAATGGCATCAAGGGAATAACAATTTAGGCATCGCTGACAGCCTCTCAAACATAACATCACCGAATGGAGCGTATGCCGTAATGGAATATGTGGTATCGCTATATACCACAAACGGATGCATTGCTTCAGACACTTTCAACATCACATACCATCCCATTCCGGGAGTTGCCTTGAGTGTTGCCACACCTTGCGATGGAGAAAGTGCTCAATTTACAAGCCAATTGAGTTGGACAAGCAATCCGCCGCCTGCGCCGGGCGTGGTGTACAGTTTGAACTTCGGTGACGGACAGAATACAACGGTCTCGAATGTCACACATGTCTATGATAGTACCGGAATCTATGAAGCTATTCTTAGTGTTACCAGCGACGAAGGGTGCAGCTCAACGGATACCGTAGAATTCACCATTGTTGCCGTTCCAACATTAATCCCTTCAGCCATTACTTCTTGCGGTCAAGAAGGAACCTTTCAGGTGGATTTGAATTTAGGGAATTACACCTTTGATCAGTTAACGTGGAATATCCCGGGAGTTGGCGATTTCGCCTTTCCATCCTTCTCGCATATTTTCGTGAATCCGGGTGCCTATATTGCTACGCTTACTGTTGAAGGCACCAACGGGTGTGACTTTAGCGAGACCTTGCCGTTTACCATCCTACCATCGGTAACCATTGAGAACCTAACGGTGCCGAATGTGGTAACACCGAATGGGGATCAAATAAACGATGTCTTAGCACTCGACAATTTATTTTTAGACTGTACCGATTTTGATTTAATCATATTAAACCGCTGGGGCCATGTGGTTTATGAAATGACAAACAGCAGTGCACCGTTTAGCGGAAAGGATGCGGGCGGAAAGGACTTAGAGGCGGGGGTATACTTTTACAAACTCACCACCAACGACAACAAGATGGTTTCAGGTCACATCACCGTGATACGGTAAGGAGTTTAAAACGACACCAATTCATAGTTGGTGCTGCGCCCACCTTGTTGCTCTTGACGCAAGATTCCTTTATCCATCAAATCTTTGATGTCTCGGAGTGCGGTATCAGCTGAACATTTGGTCATTTTTGCCCACTTGGAGGACTTTAATTTACCATCGAACGGCTCAAACAATTTGTTCAACATTTTCCGTTGACGTTCGTTCAGCTCGGTGTGTTCGTGATTTTTCCAAAACTCATGCTTCTTTAATACCATATCCAGGGAGGCTTGAGTACTCAACAAAGCATTTTTTAGACACATCAGAAACCACTGCATCCATTCAGTGACATCGCCCTTGCTGTGTTGGACCTTTTGCAACATGGCATAATAGTGCTTCCGCTCTTCCATGATTTGAGTGGACATGCTGTAAAAGCGATCAGGGGTATTATCAGCGCGGGCCAAGAGCAAATCAGAGATGGCTCGAGCGATTCTTCCGTTGCCGTCATCGAAGGGGTGTATGATGATGAACCAAAAATTCGCGAGTGCAGATTTTATAACGGGATCTAAGCCTTGATCGGTATTGAGCCAAGCGAGAAAGGTTTCCATTTCTGCCTGAACATTGACGGCTGGAACCGCCATGTAGTGTACGCGCTGTTTACCCATTGCACCAGATACAATGTGCATTTCTTCGGTTCGATAGCAACCGACGTCTATCTTATACATGCCGCTATACCCCGTTGGAAACAAGGCCGCATGCCAACCAAATAAGCGTTCATGGGTGAGCGGATTTTTATAGTTTTGCGAGGCATCCAACATCATTTCTACCACACCATCCACGTTTCTTCGGGTAGGTAAATATCCACCCACATTAATTCCTAGCCGTTTGGCTATGGAAGAACGCACGTTTTCATACTCCAAATGCTCTCCCTCTATTTCGGATGTTTTTAATACATCCATGGTCATGGTAGCAAGCGTTGCTTCTTCTTTTGCGGTGAATCCGAGCATGTTCATTTGAGCGAATAACCTGCCTTGCAAGTTACGCACCTCCCCAAACAAGGCACTAATCTCCTGTTCACGCCAATAAAATTGAGGCCAGTTGGGGTATTCATAGATGTATTTTGAACTAAAATGTTTCATCATGCAACAAATATACTCATTATTCACCGCATTTTTGCGGATATTAACACATTTTTTCACCGCAACCCACTTTTTGTACTTGGAATACGCTTTTAGCGCTTATGATTTGGAATTAACTACCCTAGGTTGCATTTATCACTTAAAACGGGTAGCTGTTTTTTAGTTAATTTTTCTAATTCTCCCATTCGGTTCAATGCTATATTTCTTAACGCTAACCCTTACTTTTTCGCGCATATCACCCGAATTTGAATATCGTGGCAACAACCTATGCGTTGTAACGGTATCTACTAACCGTATGGACTTGTTTTTATGAATGGTAAAATACGCTTTAGATAAACAAATAACATTATTCCTAAAATCCTGGCTTGTTTTTGGATAAAGGGCTAACGAATCGATTTTATTGCCTTTTCTATCATACGTTGTCAAAAAAGGAACGCCCAATTGATCATCCGAAATGTCAATAAGTGCAACTATCTTACGGTCCTTAAATAAAATCCCCAACGGAACCGTTGACCCGTGGTGCTTAAACTGTTTAAAACGATTCTTATGGTATTTCTTTGAAAGCGCTTCAATGGGTACAAATGAATTATGTGTAAAAGGCAATGAAATTTGATCTAAGGTGTTCAGATATTCCTGAAAATCACTGGCTGATTTATCCGACGTTGAATGTATTGGATCTTTTGATGCCGTGGTAGTTTTTATATGATCCGAACAACTTGTGATAGCAAACAAAAAAACTATCAATACGGATAATGGCGATTTCATTTCAATCTAATATTCTTATGCTGGGTTCTAACGTTTTGCGGCTACAAGAAGCTGGCGATTTCGAAGCACTTCACTGTCTGCAAGCACTGAATCCCGCATGTGCGGGACTCAAAGCTTGATGTAACCACTGAACTGGCACTTTTGGGTAGGTGCTGTTAGCAACTATAAATTTACTAGTAACAATAGTCGCTTAAACAGATGTTCCATTTATCTCCGTCTTGATCATATCCTTGTAAGTCATATATTGAGTTATCAATACAGTCACAAGTCACTTCGTAACCACACAAAAGGTAACTTTTCAATTTAATTACTGTTGCTTGTCCTTCGCCCCAAAATATAATTGCATAAACAGAATAAGATGAGTAATCATAACTATTTGTAGCTTGATTTAATTCCATCCCTGTCATAAAAGTTACTTCAACCGTATATTTCTTTGACCAACCATATTGTTGTTGGTATTTTACAGTTGCGACTCTTCTGCATTTAGCTTCTGCATTTGACCAAAATGTTATACTGAGAATAAATGTCAGTAATGCGGTAAGTAATTTTACTTTCATATTATTTGTTTTTATTGTTGCTAACTCACTTATAACATTACCAAAAGTTTATCAAGCATACCTATTCGGTTGTATATGCCCAGGTTTGTTGCGTATGTACGAATATACAATTTTACTGACTTGTGCGGCCAGATTTATGAATTTTATCAATAGAAAACGCTGCCTCTACATCCACAATCCTCCGTTCACGGAGAGTACCTGCCCGGTGATGGAATTTGCTTCGTTGGACAGCAAGAGTTCCACCATCTTTACAATGCCGTCGGTGTCGCTGAGTTTGGCTACGGGCGTTTTTGCGATGATTTCGGCGCGCATGGCTTCCGGTATTTCGCGGATCATGCCTTCGTCCATGTACCCCGGCGCTATGCAATTCACGGTAATGTTATTGGCTGCCAACTCGGAGGCCATGGTTCGGGTTAAACCAAACAAGGCGCTTTTTGAAGCGGAATACGCCGCCGTTCCAGGGATTCCGGTCTGTGCCACAATCGATGAAAAGAATACTATGCGACCCCAGTTCTTGCTGCGCATGGAAGGAATAATGCCTTGAGTAATGAAAAAGGGCGCCTCGTAGTTTACGGCATTTACCTTTCGGAATTCTTCGGCACTTACCTTCCAACTGATGCCCGCACTCGGAATGCCCGCGCAATGCAATACTACATCGCACGCTGATGCAGCCTGAATTAACTGATCAAGTCCTTCTCGGCTTGAAATGTCGGCTGATACCACGTTAATGTGTTCCGGATAGCGTTCCTTCAAGGAATTGAGCGCTTTCATGTGCCGGTTACCATGTAGCACCAAGCCATACCCCGCGCTGGCCAAGGAACCCGCAATACGCATTCCTATGCCCCCACTCGCTCCCGTTATTAATACCATTTTATGCATTATCCGAACTTACGTTTTGCCAACCAAGCCAGCGGCTTAGCCAACGAATTCTTAATCAAAAGTAGGTATTCTACATCCCTTGCACCAAATTTTCGGTTAAAATCTCCCAATCCTTTCGCATTGCTTCCTCCAAAATCCAATTGGGAACACCCAGGCGCTAAGGCCTTCATCGCCTCCACGTGTACATACACCATCCCTCCTACTTTCATGGCTTCTGGAGTAATAGCACCCTTCAGATAAAGTACCTGTCCACTCATCTCCAAATACGCTGCTGCTCCAACCAATTCACCTTTTTCCCACAGGGAAAATTGCCTCAATACGCCGCGACGGTTTGCCCCTTCCATCAAACGTGCTAATATGTTATAATCAGCATCTTTCAAATGAGTAAACTCTGCTCCTTTCACGGTTCTAAAAAGGGAAATCAACCCTTTCGGATTCACTGAGGTTTCCAGTTCAAACCCATGCTGAGCTGCTTTTTTATACTGCCTGCGGTGATTCTCAGAACATTGAGACAGCGAGAAATTTGTTAAGTCAAGTACTTGATATTTTCGGATTTGCTGTTCAAAAGGCACATCTAACGGAACACCTGCCAATTGCAGGTAAGAAAAATGGTTCGAAAGGTACTGTGCAAGCACCGTTGTTTGCTGTTCATTAAAGCCTATGGGAACAAAACTGCGGGTAAGAAATGGCATATGCGTATAACTTACACCCAATTTTTGTTGCGCCACGATTGGATAAATGCCGTCATAATCTCCAAGCACATAGCCTTCCCAGCCAGGAGCTACAACATCCAAATACCAACTCAAGAGGAAAAAGAAGCCTTCAGGTTGCGCTGCCAAAACTCGTTGATCCCAGCGTTGTTTATCGAGTTGTGCATTTCTGATTATCATAGGATCGAAGAAAGCGTTACAAATTCGTGATTCCTATGATGTTGAGCGATAAACGCTTCCAAGGTTTTCATCCCGAATTGCGTTAAAGCTTTGGGATGACCGATGACCACCAAGAAGGGATCGTTGGCTTGCTGCGCCTTTCGCAAGGCGCGATTCAGTTGGGTTGAAAAATACCCATCGGCACTCACGCACAAGCGGTGAGAACGCGTGAGCAATTCTTTTTTGGAACCTCCACCTTTTGCAGGAAGTCCATTCCCAATGGGTTTATGTTGACCTGGATTGAGTCGCCCTAGCACAAAGAGCTTCCAAAAGAACAAGGGCGAATAGTTCATTGAAGCAATGGGGATTTCTGTAAAAGCACCTTCTGAATCCAACACCGCGGGGTCTTCCGTGAATTTCCAATGTGATGCGCTGGGTGTTGCCGTAAAATCATACTGATACGGGTTCGTCGTGTTCTTCCCTCCCTTGAATACCGAGGAATCAAGTCGAATCCCTGCTTTTTTCATGGCCTCCGCCAAGGGAGCAAAGGGTTGAACGCACCACCCTCCTGCCCGATAACTTTGCAAGGGGTGAGTAAGTAGGGAATTCATATAAGCGGCATACTGTTCAACAATGCGTGACGCTTCTTCCGCCGAAAAATCAGACAACTTATACGCAGTCAAATCATGGATCCACGCGTGTTCTTTCCAAATCGTCTTTTCCCAATGTGGATGGATATGCAATCCCGTTTCATGCCCCTTGGCATCCCAAGACCGGATTTGATGTTTAATCTGCTCCAACGCTTGATGACAATCCGCTTGTTCTTCAAACTTGATTAAACACCCGGCGTCAGGAAAAAAGGTAAAAGGAATCTGGTATATATCGGCGAGCATCAACAACCGATCGGTAGGCTCAATCATGCACTGCTCCACCGAACCGCCGCGTTCGCCAAAAAACAATTCATAATCCCATGTGATCGCTATTTTCATCGTGTTCCTTCGGAATTATACATGGTTACACCCCTTTCCGTAAAGGCTGTCACCATGACGTCAAACATTTTTTTGGCATCGAACACTAAGGTTTTCGCTTTTCCAATATACACTTCACGATAAACCCCTTCACGCAAGAACATGGGAAGTAATTCATCGCAGCGACGTTTTTTCGAGTATTCTGGATTATGAACCTTGGTGGCAACCATCATTTCGCTCCCTTCATAATCAATAACGGACAACTTAAATTCTTTCGAATAATAGACGGGTACCCCCACATCCAAGGCGTCTTCGAGGGTGTGTAAATGGGTACCTGCATTATCGAGCGTTACGCCAATATATAAAATCTTACCCCCGTGTTGAATCAGTTTTCCATAGGGTGAATCCCAGTGGTATGGGGTATTATTTGCGGTATGGTCCTTAATATATTCATAGGCTTTTTTTCCCCATGCCGCAACGGGCTCGGTGGGATGATAACTTCTAACAACGCCATCCGAAGTTCGAAATACTTCAGATATTTTACCCATAGCAGACGGAGTATTCAAGACATCGAACAAGGGATAATCAGAAACATAGTCCAACTGCAAGCGCGCTATGGGCGAAGTTGGCATCAACACGATTCCGAGTGTTCCAACGGCTTCCTTAAGCACATCCACTACGGTGTCGGCACCCCCTTCAATGAATCCCATTTTACTTAAGCTCGCATGGACCATGAGGTGATCGCCTGATTGAATGCCTGCATTTAAAAGCGATTGTTTTAGATCATCTTTCGTGTAACCCTGTCCTGATTGTTGTTGATTAAGCAATTCAGTCTGGCGTTTTTTACGCTTAAGGGAACGGAATATCTCCTTTAAAAAATTAGGGATAAGGGATTTCCAATTCAAGGCCATAGCGCGAAGATACGTAAAGGGAAAGGAACTGCCGAAAACAAAATTGACTAAAATTAACAATGAAAGGCATCCATAGCACGAGGTAATTCGTACATTTAGCAAAAATTAAAACGTCATGAAAAATATCTTTTTAATTACATTACTCTTTATCACGCTTGGAAGTTTTGCCCAAACCACCCCAGAGGAACGAGCTACTTCACAGACTAACCGAATGAAAACAGAACTTAATCTGACAGACGATCAGTATTCGAAAGTTTATGACATCAATTTGGGAATCATCATGAAAAATGATGGAATTAAGAATTCTACGTTTTCCGAAGAAGTTAAGAAAGAAGTATTACAAAGCAATCAACAAGCAAGAAAATCTATGTTGAAGGATGTATTAACGGCTGCGCAATATGAAAAGTTAGAAGCCGAAGTAAAAGAAATCAAAAAGAAAAAACGCAAAAAAGCGGAACACAAAGAAGTTAAGAACTAGTTTAAATCCCGGGAAACCGGGATTTTTTTTTGATTAAAACGCTACCTTTGAGTTGTGCAGTTAGAATTCCCCTTCTTTGGTCGCGTACTTTCGCTATCCCAACGTTTTATATACCCAGTACTCATTCTTTGGGCATTTTTGTTTTATGGGTGCACGATCAAAAACACCTTTGCTTTAGATGATGAATTAGTTACTTGTACGGATCGACAAGAACATCCCTTAGTTTCCAAAGGAATTTCTGGAATTCCAAAAATTTTCACGTCTGCTTATGCCTCCAATGAGGAGCAAAATTACGAGTACCGTCCTCTGGTATTAACCTCTTTTGCGATTGAAAAGAGCGTATTCGGTAGCTCCGACGCCTGGGTTCATATATCCCATTTCATTCAAGTACTATTATATGCCTTACTTGGCATCGTGTTATTTAGTACCCTGAACACCTTATTTGGCCCTTCCAAGCACCTTACCGCCTTCGTAATCACCTTGCTTTTTCTCAGCTTACCCATTCACAGTGAGGTCGTTAATAGCTTAAAAAATCGCGATGAATTGCTTAGCATGCTGTTCTCCATGTTGGCCCTGCGTTCCGCACTTCGTTTTGTAGAATCCCGGAAATGGAAATCGCTAGGCTTTACCTTGCTGTATTTGCTATTAGCCTTGTTGAGTAAGAAAACGGCCATGCCCATGTTGGTGATTATTCCCATTACCCTCGTGTTTTTTAGATCCTTTTCATGGAAATCCGTTGCGTTTATAACGGCATCGTTGCTCGGAGCACGAATCATCTTTGGATTATTAAAAAAGGGCTTAATTGAAACCGATAAGATTCGTGAATTTTCCATCGTTGAAAATCCGGCGTTTGAATACAGCTTTTTTCAGCGCATCCCCTTATTCGTTGATTCAGTGATTTGGTATGTTAAACAGAGCCTCTTACCACTGGATCTGCAATGCTATTATGGTTTAGGTTCCTTTGCCGTTTCGCCAACCTTTACCCTTGGAACGTTTGCTATTGGCATGGTGCTAGTGATTAGCTTAGGGTTTATCGCATGGAGCTTTGTAAAAAAGGTGCACACCGAACTCAGTTTTGGTCTGGTATTTTTCTTTCTAGCCATCGTTGGTGCCTGTAACTTGATCTTTCCCATGGTGGGAATTGTGGGAGAACGCTTAGCATTTACTGCGAGTTTGGGACTTTGCATTGCCATAGTTTTCTTGTTCAATCAATTCAAACGAATAAATGGAAATATTGCCCCCTTGCTTTTCATAGCATTCAGCATATATAGCTTGAGTTTGGTATTCATACGAAACGGCGCATGGAGCGACCGCCTGAGTCTGTATGAAGCCGATAGTTCCACAACACAATCCGCAAAGGTTCACGCCTTGCTTGGACAAGAATTACAGTACCAAATTAATCAGTCTTGGAACGATGTACAGTCGGAAAACCAAAAAGCACTTTACACCCAAGTAATCATGGCTAAACGTGCCTATGAAAACGCGCTCCACACCTATCCGAATTATTACAAAATCCAAAGCAACCTCGCCACCATTGAATCCTCCTTTTTGTGCGATGAGCGTGCGGCTCAATCCCTACTCAACGCACTCACGAAGAACCAACCCGACTACCAGGAAGCGTGGGAAAACCGCTTAGTATCTCAATTGAGAACCTACATTGTCTGGAAACGAAACGAAGACTTTTTAACAAATGAATCACTTAACAATCCTTATATCAAGTCCTTTGATTCCCTTACTAGTTTAAGCGTGCTAGGCTTGCTCAGTCAATTCGAAGAACGGGGGAAATTGTTTTTATCCGATGGATTAAATCCAAGCTCGATTGATCAACTGAGCGCTTATGCTTCAGGACAAGCCACGTGGAACCTGGATTTAGCCCACATGAACCCTCCTTACGCAACAGAAGTCAAACAACGATTAATGGAACTATACACTGGAAAAAAAGCGAGTTATAACATCGTTGATGATTTCCGTAAACAACTGGTAGGCCACTTCGTAGCTCCAAGCCGATATGCAGTAATTTCAGATTCCTTAATCAATGAAATCATAGCGACAAAGGCTGCAATCGAACGTAAATTCCCTGAATCCAAGGTAGAGGAACTCACAGATACCTACCTCATGAACGCCCTTCGGTATGAAGCAATAATAGCCATCCACATCCATCAAATCAAATCTGGAAAAGGCAAGCCCAAGGATTTTGTACAAATCGGAAATTCATATGTAAATCTAGGTGAAAAAGAAAAGGCCGTTCGCGCTTTCAATAAGGCGATTAGTGCCCTACGCACGGTGCAAAGTCCCGCAGCTAGTGATGAAATAACACGCATAGAATCATACATTCAAAAGATTAATAATCAGTAGTTTACAAAATATAACTTGAATAGATTATTTATCATAGGAATCGGTCGCTCTGGGTCGACTTTACTTTCCAAAACACTCGGAACCCACCCCGATTGTTTAGACAATCCCGAAATCCCGTTGTTCTCATTTTTTTACAAGGCATTTCGAAATCAACAGTCCAATACAACAACAAATCGCTTGGTTGTGCGCTTTATACACGCCATGAAGCGAAGGCATCCAGGGCATCCTTGGCTAATACAAACCGAAGAAGTAACAAAGATTTCGAGTGGCTTGGACTACTTCGATTACATGAACCAGCTTGCGACCTTATTCACCATCGAATCTTCAACCGAAAAGAACACACGAAGTCCTCAGTGGATTATCGATAAGAACCCAGTAAATACCTTACATGCGCATCATTTCTTTAAGGAATACCCACAAGCTAAGGCCATTTTTCTGGTGCGTGATCCGCGTGCGAATGTAGCTTCTCGGATGCAAAGTCAAAACCTGATTCATGGAAGGACGAATCACTGGATGCTTAATGCGCTCCGTTGGCGCAGCTACAAACGATATTATTACACCCTCAAGAACCAATTCCCGGATCAAATTCATTTACTTCGCTATGAGGATTTTGTATTAAATCCACAGCAACACATGGATGAACTCTGCGATTTCTTAAGGATTCACCGTGTAAGGCTTGAATCAGCTAATCCTTTAAGTAACACGCACGTCGATCAGAATTCAGCACGTTTAGTGAAAAAGTACAGTGATTTAAACGCTCCGATAAATCCCCATGCAATAAGCCGTTGGAAAGAGCTCCTTGACCTACAAACCATTGAAGTAATTGAAGACATCTGTAAAACCGAAATGGATTTCTTTGGATATGCGCGCGAAACAAGGGTTCAAGTGCCAATTCCAGGTAAATTTCGTTTCTTAGCGC
>DBCM01000157.1:13604-13737 GCA_002293045.1 Flavobacteriales bacterium UBA958
GAACTCAAAGAAAAACTCATTTTTTCCCTTCCCTTGTCTCTAAAACTAAACCGTCTTGAATAAGCATCACCACATCATTGGCATTGGTCGTTCAGGAACCACGTTACTGCAGAGCATGTTGAATGCACAGCCG
>DBCM01000157.1:13900-14096 GCA_002293045.1 Flavobacteriales bacterium UBA958
GACGAGTCGAAGTTCGTGTCGAATACGGAGATTAAGTCGTATCAAGAACTAATTATACATACGTATCGTTCCTTCGTGGATCAGCTTGCTCCGACGAAAGAGGCGGTTTATTTCATCAATAAAAACCCACTTCACTCCTACTACCTTAACGCACTGCATGCAATCAACCCGGACACCAAGTACATTTGGATGATGC
>DBCM01000010.1:0-385 GCA_002293045.1 Flavobacteriales bacterium UBA958
GACGGCAGCTGGAAATCACGTAACGTGGAACATGGTGCACTACGATGTGCAGCTCATGGGGGGTGCCGTGCTTCACCAAGGAAATATTGCCGAAATGCAAACCGGAGAAGGTAAAACCCTCGTAGCAACCTTACCCGTTTATCTAAATGCGTTGGCAGGCAAAGGGGTACACATTGTAACAGTCAATGATTATTTAGCAAAACGTGACTCAGAATGGATGGGGCCGCTCTACCAATTTCACGGGTTAAGTGTCGATTGCATAGACAAGCACCAGCCTAATTCTGATGCACGTAGAAATGCCTACCTAGCGGACATTACCTTCGGTACCAATAATGAATTTGGTTTTGATTATTTGCGTGACAACATGGCTGGACATCCCAGTGAA
>DBCM01000010.1:401-6852 GCA_002293045.1 Flavobacteriales bacterium UBA958
GTGCAGCGTAAACACCATTTTGCCATTGTGGATGAAGTCGATTCCGTGTTGATTGATGATGCCCGTACTCCTTTGATCATTTCTGGTCCTACCTCCAGCAATGGCGAACAAGAATTTCATGCGCTAAAACCTCGAGTGGAGCGTATCGTAAACGCTCAGAAGGAAGTGGTTCAAAAGTTCTTACTGGAGGCCAAGAAAAACCTTGTCGTTTTAAATGAACTGCAACCCGACAAGAAACTTGAAAAAACGATGCTCGAAGAAGGAGGAATTGCCTTGTTAAGAGCACATCGAGGGCTTCCAAAGAATAAAACATTGATTAAATTTTTGTCTGAACCTGGTGTGAAAGTGCATTTGCAAAAAACCGAAAACACCTACCTACAGGAACAGGGCAAGCACATGAAAAAGATTGATGCAGAATTGTTCTTTGTAATCGATGAAAAAAACAACACCATCGAGTTAACCGCAAAAGGAATTGACTTGATTTCAGGCAGCGATGATAAAGACTTTTTCATTATGCCGGATATTGGTGCAGAAATCGCTAAGCTTCAAAAAGAAGGACTCAATGAAGAGCAATTTCTTGAAAAGAAAGATGCCTTGGTCAGAGATTATTCCATTAAATCGGAACGAATTCACTCGGTCAATCAATTGCTTAAAGCATATACGCTTTTTGAAAAAGAAGTGGAATACGTAATCCTAGACAGTAAAGTTAAAATTGTTGATGAATCAACCGGTCGTATCCTTGAAGGGCGCCGATATTCAGATGGTTTACACCAAGCCATTGAAGCTAAAGAAAATGTGCAGATTGAGGCAGCCACTCAAACGTATGCCACCATTACCCTTCAGAATTACTTCCGCATGTACCATAAATTGGCGGGTATGACCGGTACGGCTGAAACAGAGGCCAAAGAATTCTACGACATATATAAATTAGATGTGGTGGTGATTCCTACCAATCGCGTTGCGGTTCGTAAGGACTTGGACGATATGGTATTCAAGACGGCACGAGAGAAATTTGCTGCGGTTATTCAAGAGGTCGAACGACTCGTAGCGGAAGGTCGTCCTGTGCTTGTAGGTACCACCACCGTTGAGATTTCTGAGTTGCTCAGTAAAATGTTACAATTCAATAAAGTGAAGCATCAAGTACTGAACGCCAAATACCACCAAAAAGAGGCGGAAATAGTTGCCGCTGCAGGCCAAGCAGGTGCGGTTACGATTGCAACGAACATGGCCGGAAGGGGTACAGATATTAAATTAGGCGAAGGCGTGAAAGAAGCGGGTGGTTTGGCCATCATCGGTACAGAACGCCACGATTCGCGGCGGGTAGACAGGCAGTTGCGCGGACGTTCAGGACGACAAGGTGATCCAGGTTCTTCGCAATTTTTTGTTTCCCTAGAAGATGATTTAATGCGAAAGTTTGGTTCCGAGCGTATCGCTAAGATTATGGATCGTATGGGACTGAAGGAAGGGGAAGTGATCAGCCATGGAATGGTCTCTAAATCCATTGAACGTGCCCAGAAAAAAGTCGAAGAAAATAATTTTGGTATTCGTAAGCGACTATTAGAATATGACGATGTCATGAACGCTCAGCGTAAACTCATTTACAAGCTACGTAAGAATGCGCTTTTTGGTGATCGACTCGACATTGACGTAGACAATATGTTCTTTGATTTGTGTGAACAAACAGTTCAGCAAAACATTCACGCAGAATTCACGGATTTTGAAGTAGGCTTAATTCGAATTTTAGGCATTTCCTCACCGGTTACGGAAGAGGAATTTAAGCGCGCAGATGCCAATACCTTGGTTAACTTAGTATATCAGGCCATGTTAACTCAGTACAAGCGCAAATGTGAAAAGTTCGCATCCAAAGCTTTTCCTCAGGTTAAACATGTCTATGAAACGATGTCGGATCGATACAAAAACATCGTTTTTCCTCTAACGGATAGCCGAAGAGAGGTTCAGCTCGTGGTCAATTTACAAGAAGCATATACCACCCAATGCGCCAATATTTCAAAACAATTTGAGAAACACGTAATCCTTGGTATTATAGATAATGAGTGGAAAGAGCACTTGCGTGAAATGGATGATTTACGATCGGCGGTGAACAATGCTACCTACGAGCAAAAGGATCCTTTGGTGATTTATAAGCTGGAATCATACGATTTATTCAAGAATATGATAAATCGTGTGAATGGTTCTTCGGTGGAATTGCTCATGAATTTAGACATCCCATTTGAACAGGAGGCGCAAAGTACAAATAAGGAAATTACTCAAAATCCTTACGCAAAATCGCAAACCAATGTCAGTACTTCCGGCCAAGCTCCAAAATTTGAAGGCAGTCAGGGGTATCAAGAGGCAATTCAGAATTCAATGACTGAACCTGTGAAACGAGAACCCATTGTTGTTGATGCGAAAATTAATCGAAACGAACCTTGTCCTTGCGGAAGCGGTAAAAAATACAAGCAATGCCATGGAAAATAGGCCTGATTGGAACGGGCAATGTAGCGAGTTTTTGGGCGCATAACCTCAAGGGAATTGACAGTGTTGAACTATTCGTTCAAGGCAGTTCACCCGAAAAAACGGGCAGGTTTGTTACCACTCATGGTCTAATCGAACTAGACGCTCAAGCGGTTGATGTCTTTTTAATTTGTGTCCAAGATAGAAACATCGCATCAGCGATCACTGCCTTACCAGAACACACACCTGCGTTTATTTGCGCTGGATTGTTTAGTATTCACCCCTATCTAACACGACCCATCGGAATAATTTATCCCTTGCAAACCATTCAAGCACAAGCCCTACCCTCGTTTTCAACAGTTCCATTTTTAGCTGAATTTTCTGAAAGCGTACGAGATATTGGTTCTGGTTTTCTTTATGAAATGGGGCTAAAGTATACAGAAGAAACTGAAGAAGCACGTTTTTCGGCGCATCTTGCGGCGGTCTTCATCAACAATTTCGGTTACTTCCTCATGAAACATGGATTAACCTTGGCTCAAGCGCATAACATTCCATCATCTTTATTTAAACCCTTGATTAATCAAACAATATCTAATCTACTCATTAATAAAGATTTGCAGACAGGTCCGGCACGAAGAAATGATGTAGAAACCCTTCGCTCGCACGAATCAATGCTCTCTGATCAATCGTTAGAAATATACAAAGCCCTAAGTGCATTCATACAACATTCGAACACCGATGAATTATAAAATCAAATTAAATATCGTTGATACCTTCATTTTTGATGTGGATGGTGTCCTCACCAACGGAAATGTATTAATTAACGGATTGGATTATCAGCGCAGTATTTATGTGAAGGACAGTTACGCCATACAATATGCATCCAAAATAGGCTATCGGATTTTCTTGATAACAGGCGGCGAATCTGAATTCATCAAAAAAACATACATGCGACTTGGCGCTACCGAAGTACGTTTGGAAAGCAGCAACAAGCTACAGGTATTTGAGGAGATAAAAGGTAAGTATACCCTTGAAAACGCACATTGTTTATATATGGGGGATGACATTCCAGACATTCCGCTGTTAAAGGTTGTAGGGGTGGCTGCAGTACCCCAAGATGCATCCGTTGATGTAAAAGAAGTTGCGAACTATGTTTCCCCGTATCAAGGCGGCGCGGGATGTGTGCGTGATGTCATTGAACAAACCCTGAGGGCTCAAGGAAAATGGCTTGGTCCAGAAGCGTTTACTTGGTAGTCATTACACATTCAACTCCTTAGCCCAAAAGGCATTTAACAGCATAACCAACCGGCGTGAGGTATTATTCAGATAACGCTTTGTTCGATAGCCACCAATCCACTTTATCCCTGAAATCGCATTGGTTAGAAATACTTCATCGGCGGACAATAAATTATGTGGGAGAATGGGGCATTCGTAGACCCTTATGCCATTTTGAATAGCTAAGTTTATAACCTGCATCCGCATGGTTCCTGCGATACAACCTTCTTGCAGCCCAGGAGTATAAAGCACCCCATTACTGACGATAAACAGATTACAACTGGTGGTTTCAATCAGATTCCCATTTTGATTCTGCAGTACGAAATCGTCTAAACCCAGTTCCTCTGCAGCGATTGCAGCAAGGACCTTGGTTAGGCCATTTTTTGTTTTAAACGGGGAAAGAACATTGGCGTGCAGCTTTATATCCTTGTAAATATCAAGCTCTAGTCCTTTGTAGTTCAATAAAAATTCGTTTTCATCGATAGGCCAAACTTCTATAAAATAAGTGGCTTCATTGGAAGCAGGCTTGTAAGTGCCTCCCGCAATACGGTCAATACTTATGCGGCATTTCCCTCCTGCCCGAATCTCACTTTTCTCCAATAACTCACGCACTTTCTCATAAAAAACCTCCTGTGTGAGGTACGAGGGTATTCTTATTTTAAGCAGTTCAGCTCCTTTGAACAGTCGTTGAATGTGGGCATTCAGATTAATTGGGCGGCCATGCATAATACGGACACTTTCAAATACCCCATCTCCGTATAAAAAGGCGCGACTACCCGCTTCGATCGCAGGCTCTGAAGCAAAAAGTATCTTACCGTTGTTGTTTACAAATAACATTAGCTCAGAAAAATATGAATGAAATCAAGCGCCTTATTTGGCGCTAACAATAATACGAAAAGAATTCCAAACAATGCTCCACTGATGTGTCCATCGTTGGCGATTCCTGTATTTCCGCGTTTCATTGCCAGGTACTCAAAAAGTAAATACAAGGGTCCGAAAATATAGGCGGGAATGGGAATCGGAATAAACAATAAGCCTAAGGGCAATTCGGGTTCCCACAAAATCATAGCAAAAACTACCGCCGATACCGCGCCTGATGCCCCCAAGGAACGATATCCTGAATTATAGCGGTGACGCAAATAAGGAATCAGGGTAGCGGCAAGACCACCCACCAAATAAAGGGTAACATACATTACAATACCCTTACTCTCTCCAAAAGAGGCTGACCAGGTTTGCTCCAACCTTCCTCCGAGCATAAAAAGCGAGAACATGTTAAACAATAAATGTTGATAATCTGCATGAAACCAAGAATGGGTTATCAATCCCCACAGGTGATTTCCGTTTGAAATCTCATACGGATTAAATAGAAATCCCTCTCGCCAATATGGGCGCTTAATCCCTTCATAACTCACCAAAGCGGTTAGACCGATAATCAGGAGTGTAGCAGAAATAATCATGAGAATGTAAGGCCTTTTAATTCCCTCAAAATTAGGTATATTTGCAATAGAGCATGCGTTTTAATATCGTTTATTTAATATTCTTTAGTCTTGTGGTTTCCTGCAGCAGGGACCCTGAACTGAATTTTGATTTTTTAAACGATCCTTCCTTGTCTATTTCAACGAAATTAGAACGTTACCTGGCCAGCGATAGCCTTTTACGCACCACATTCAACCAGCAAGAGATTAATCAACTCAAATCATTCTACGAGAACAACAACTTTACTCCTAACATTGCCTTAAGCGATAGTTCGTTTTCAAAAAAAGGCATAACACTTTCTAATATTGCTAAAAACCCTTTGGCCTATGGCGTTCCGGAAGAACTTTGCTTACCCATTCGGGATAGCATGCACCCGGTAGAAGTAGAATTAAGAAGCATGATTAACCTTTCAAGAATTTGTGCCATTGTTAAATACGGTTTCTTTAATTATAATTCCAAAACACTCTTGGCCAAATCCCTAAGTAAAATTGCTGTTCTGAGTCAATTAAGCGCCATCAACACCCCCAAAAAACAGCATTCATTTGTGTTTAATCTTGGGCCAAAATTAGACACAAACTATGTTAAATTAGCCAAGGAAATCCATGCATATGCGACCCGATATACCATCGATACTACTAATTATTCTCCGAAAAAAGATTCCTTAATCAAAAATAACCCAACCAAGTTTGCGATTCAAAGCTTAACACAAAAAGGCTACATTACCGGTCGCTACAGCAAAGCGAATTATGAAGCTGCGTTGCTCACCTTTAAAACACACAACGGGTTGGATAGTACGCTTGACCTGAACGACTATACCCTTGAGGCGCTTGCGGAATCCAATAAACATCGATTAACACGTGCAGCGATAAGCCTTGATAAAGTTAGACAACATGCTGCGTATGGTCCAAGATACGTCCGAATTAATATTCCAGAGTATCAATTGTATTTCTTCGCTAATGACAGTCTTAAAGCAATTCATCGGGTGGTAGTTGGTAAACGGAATACGCAAACCCCTGAACTCATATCCGAAATCCGAACCATAATTATTTACCCATATTGGAAGGTGCCCGCCAGCATCATTAAAAAAGAGATCATGCCAGATGTCTACAAAAATCATGGGTATCTTGCGAGACATCACTACAAACTTTGTCGGTACAACGATACGGCACGAATTGATCCAAGCACCATCAATTGGAGTAATCGTCCAAGCGGGTTTAACGTGATTCAAATGCCTGGTCCTTGGAAC
>DBCM01000068.1 GCA_002293045.1 Flavobacteriales bacterium UBA958
ATCGCTGTAAATGATGTGGTCTAGAATCGGTAAATCAATGAATTTTCCGAATTTTCGATAGTTCATCGTAAGTCGAATGTCTTGCTCACTGGGCTTGGGATTACCGCTAGGGTGGTTGTGGCAAAGAATAATTGCGGTCGATTTATGCTCAAAGGCTAATTTGAATAAAATTCTCCCATCGGCTACTGTTCCAGTCATTCCGCCGCGCGAAAGCCTATGTGCGTGAAGAATTTCATTGTTGTTATTGAGTAAGAGAATTAAAAACTCTTCGTGTGTGAGCATGGAAAAGGTACGTTTGGCGAAGTGATACACGTCTCGAGAATTACGAATGATTTTTCCTTGCGCGGGTTGATGCGCTGAAAATCGCCTTCCCAATTCAAAGGCGGCCAACAGGGTAGATGCTTTTGCAGGGCCTATGCCTTGAAAACGAGTGAGGTCATGTTGAGTCGTGCCAAAAAGGCGGCTTAAATCACTTTTGAAATACACCAGAAGTTCTTGAGCCAATTCCTTTGCATTTTTTCGATGCGATCCTTTACCTAGCATTAGAGCAAGGAGTTCGGAGTCGGTTAGGGTTCGAACCCCGTGGGCAATAAGTTTGTTTCTGGGTTGATCGGAAGAGGGGAGTTGTGGTATGCGCATAAAAAAAGCAGCGTGGATAACGCTGCTCTTTAATCTTTCGTATGTACTGAATTATTTTTTGTGAAATGGGAGCTTAACTACTTTAGCCAAGACGCCTTTTTCTCTAATCTCAACGTAGATTTCCGAATCTAAACCCGCGTGAGCCAGTTCAACGTATCCTAATCCAATAGCGATTTTCATTGAAGGAGACATGGTTCCTGAGGTTACTTTTCCGATCACGTTGTTTTGTGCATCAAGAATTCGGTAGTCATGTCGAGGGATTCCTCGTTCAATCATTTCAAATGCTACTAATTTACGAGAAACTCCGTGTTCTTTTTGAGCTTTAAGTGTTTCCGCATCCACAAAGTCTTTGGTGAACTTAGTAATCCAGCCTAAGCCAGCCTCAATAGGCGAAGTGGTATCATCGATGTCATTTCCATATAGGCAAAATCCCATTTCTAAGCGAAGCGTATCTCTAGCAGCTAAACCAATCGGTTTAATCCCATACGATTTTCCAGCTTCGAATACGGCATCCCAAACCGCTACGGCCACTTCGTTTGGAACATAGATTTCAAAACCTCCCGAACCTGTGTATCCTGTCGCAGAAATAAAGATGTTCTGTTGTCCTGCAAATGTTCCCTTGGTAAAGGTGTAATATCCCATTTCGGATAAATTCACCTCTGTTAGGGACTGCATCGCTTCCGCAGCCATAGGACCTTGTATCGCTAATAGTGAATAGGCATCAGAAGCATTCTCCATTTCAACGCCATCGGTGTTGTGTGAAGAAATCCAGTTCCAATCTTTTTCAATGTTTGACGCATTTACCACCAGTAAGTACTCTTCTTGACTGATTCTGTAAATGATTAAATCATCAACAATCCCACCTTTACCGTTAGGCATGCAGCTATATTGTGCCTTCCCGTCAAAAAGTACGGATGCATCATTCGTTGTAACGCGTTGAATTAAATCCAAGGCTTTTGGTCCTCTGAGGAAAAATTCTCCCATGTGCGACACGTCAAACACACCAACGCCTGTTCGAACGGTTTCATGTTCAGCATTTACCCCTTCATATTGAACAGGCATGTTATATCCTGCAAAGGGAACCATTTTTGCATTCGCATCCAGGTGTTTTTGAAGTAGGGCGGTGGTTTTCATGCTTATCCTTTAACGCGTTCTACATAAACGCCAGTTCGTGTATCAATTTTAATCGTTTCTCCGTTATCAATGAATAAAGGAACCTTTACTTCAGCACCGGTTGCAATCGTAGCAGGTTTCATGGAATTCGTTGCAGTATCTCCTTTAACACCGGGCTCTGTATAGGTGATTTCAGAGATAATATACATCGGAAGATCAACCACCAATGGTGCCTCTTCTTCAGCATGAAAAAGAATGTTCACTACCATTCCTTCTTGAAGAAAAAGTGGCTTTTCAATCATTTTTGAAGGGATATTTACTTGTTCAAAAGACTCATTGTTCATGAACACATATTCTGAACCTTCTTGATACAAGTATTGATGCTCGCGGTTTTCGATACGAACAGGGTCGATTTTATGTCCCGCAGAAAAGGTGTGATCTAGAACTTTCCCGGATTCGATTTGACGCATCTTAGTACGTACGAATGCAGGTCCTTTTCCTGGTTTAACATGTTGAAATTCAATGATTTGAAATAGTTTTTCGTTGTGTTTGATGCACAAACCGTTACGAATGTCTGAGGTATTTGCCATGGGTTCTCGTTAATAATGGAGGCAAAGATAGTGAAAAAGTCAATGTTGTGCTTTCCTTTTAATGCCTCAGCTGGGTGTATACATGATTTTCTCGCAACAATTACCTTATATGATTTAAGTTGAATTGAACCATTTGATCAATCAGTGAAATGGGCAGTGGCTCATTGATTTGGAATTGAATCGCACCTTTAGTGGTTTTATAGGGGTGTAATTGATCCTTAAACTGTTCAATGGGTTTTGGTGTGGGATAAAATCCGATGTGTTTTTTATAGCCTGCGAAATAGACTACGGGTTTATTGTGTAGTATAAAGCAAGGCATCCCGTAACTGATACATTCTGAGGCTTCTGGAATGATGTTTTTTAAGTGTTGATGTAAGTCCTTTAGCCGAAGATAAACTGCATCTCCCAAAGGAGCTCTGAGCGATTCGATATATGCTTCTATTTCTGTCATATTAAGCAATTAAAAGGGAGTAGGGCATTTCAAGGTAATAACTCCTTCATAAACAGGGTGCCAACATTCAATGGATTTCGCATGAAGGTATAATCTATCTTTTGCCACGCCATATAATTCATCGCCGAGAATAGCACAATTAAGCCCTAAGGGATGTGCCGCGTGCATTCTGAGTTGGTGAGTACGTCCTGTTTTGGGATAGAATTCAATGCGTGTGATTTTGTCCTTAAAATCAAGAACGTTGTATTCCGTATGTGTTTTTTTTCCGTGCTCAAAACATACCATTTGGTGTGGACGATGCGCTAAATTCAGGCGCAGTGGCAGTGTGATTGTTCCCTCAAGTTCTTTTGGCGTCCCATCTAACAACGCTTCGTAAGTTTTGGTTACCCTATTTTTGGCAAATTGCATTTGCATCGCAGCCAATATTTCAGGAGATTTAGCGAACATCATTATGCCCGAAGTTCCCATATCCAGTCGATGTATCGCTTTGATGTAGGCTCCCTTTCCCGCCCTGAGCGCTAAGCGGTCTTCTGCGGAATCTAGGTCGCTTCTACCGGGTACAGAAAGTAGGCCGTTGGGCTTATTGATGACAATTAAATAATCATCTTCATATAGAATTTTTAACGGTGCGCTAATTAAGGTGTTTAGGACTGGATTTTTGGCTACCGCAATGCCTTGAAGCATAAAGCCGAGAATCGGTTCACACTTCGCTCTACACGCCGGGTAAAAATGCCCGTGCTTCCGAATTTCACCTATGGGAGAAAGTCCCCACCAGAATTCAGCAAAGCAGATTGGTTTTAACTGATTCAGGACAGCAAAATGCAGCAGTTTGGGTAGGGCGCATTCACCCGTTCCAGACGGAGGTGTTTCTCCGTTATACGCTGTAAATACGTCGAGAACCGTTGATGTTTCTCCATTAAAGTTTAATAAATTATATGCCTTGAATAATTGGTGCTGCAGAGCGATGGATTGATTCGTGCGTTTCAATTTTAAGGCCGTAATTTCATCCTGAATCACAGAAATCTTCGCGTTTATTTCTTCTAACCCGACCTGTATTTCCTTCTTTAGTGACTTTAGAGCGAGTTGTTCTTGCCTGCTTTCGTTTGCCAATTGAGCATCAAGTTCTGAAGTCAAGACAGTGGACTTACGTAGCACATCTCGAAGTTCCTTTTTCATTTTTATTGAGTGCTTCAGGGTTGCGATTTTAGCCTGTGCATCCAATTCGAATTGAGACTTTTCTTTTAGGATTGAACTTAAGGATTCTCCATCCGTAAGTTTGTTGATCTGCCGCGTTAAGTCATTTAATTCCTGCTCGCCTTGTTTAAAAAATGCATCGGTATTCAGGGTGTCGTAGATGGGAGGGACAAAGCCCGGAAAAAAGGTTGCTTCATCTATTTTGCCTGAAAATCCCGCAAGGAATCGAATGCCAACCGGGGTGTCTACCACCAGCACACCAAACATTTTTCCAAGGGTGTTGAAGTCGTGGCGAAAGGTTTTCGGTATTAATTCTTGGAGCTGCTCCGCTGCGGTTTGTGCCCATGCATTCGGAACATATTGATGGGGGAAATCGAATAGGGTGGGTAAGGGACCCGTCGGTAGTACATGATAAGCGTGCAAATACTGCTCCACGTAGGATTTACTCATCAATCCGTGCGATTTTATCTTCGAATAACTTGATTTTTCGGTCCTTGTATAACCTTCCAACGGCTTGCTTGAAGGTTTTTTTACTCAATTGGAATTGATTGTAGATGTCGGCTGCGTCGGATTTATCGGTGAGGAACAAGAACTTGTGTTCCATCAAATACTCCCAAACCATAGAAACGGCGTCATCGTATTTATCCACGGTGCCTGCACTCATTTGCAAATCTATTTTACCATCGGGCCGCACGAGTTTAGTATAACAGGTAATGTACTGACCAAGTTTT
>DBCM01000077.1 GCA_002293045.1 Flavobacteriales bacterium UBA958
CCTTCGGCTTCCCCCGTTATCGCCAATGCATGGTTAACCAATGTTTCGTGTTTTGGTGCTGCAGATGGAATGATTCAAGTGGTACCCGGGGGCCCTACTCCAACAACTTACACGTGGAATACAGGTTCCATATTAGACTCGATCGGTCCGCTAAATAGCGGAACCTATACCCTAATTGCCTCGGATTCCAGACCCTGTTATGATACGTTAACCTATACAATAGTCGAACCGTCACCCGTGGGGTTCACCACACAACTTACTTCACCAAGTTGTTGGAATAGCAACGATGCGGAACTTCAAATCCTGGCATTTGGAGGTGTCGGTGGGTATTCATACGCCACCAACGGCATGGGGACAACCTCAAATATCCAAGGGCTATCTCCTGGTTCATACTCCATCGTAGTTACAGATAGTAACAACTGTTCGACGATTCCTCAAATTATTCCCATTCAAGCGCCTACTCCCTTAAATTTATCGTTTACGGTCTCCCCGGAAAGTAATCAAGGGGCCTTAGATGGGATGGCTACCGCACATGTAACGGGTGGAACTTCGCCTTACTCGTATAGTTGGAGTGACCCCAATCAACAATACGACAGTCTAGCCGTATACTTAACCCAAGGATGGTATTCCGTTTTGATTGAGGATGCAAATGGCTGCGAAATAACAGATAGTATTTTCATGGGGGTATTAAGCCTTGAAAATGACGCTTTGTCACCACTTTCTGCGTACCCTATTCCCGCGAATTCTTGGATCAAACTTAGTCAACCCGTAGAATATTGGTCTTTGTTTGATGCCTCTGGGCGTTTGTTGCGCGAAGGGAATGCAAGCGCGCTAAACCTGAATGGTTTTCCAGATGCCGTTTACCTCCTGCGATGCCGCCATAACGGTGAATTGATAACCTTGCGGGTGCTCAAAACAAGTACTGTTGAATGATGCGAACCTTACTTTTTTTCGTAGGGATTTTCAGTTTAACCGCGTGTAATGTCAATAATAAGCGCATTATACGTGCCGGTAGCGCGATTTATGGGGATACCGTTACACTTTCTATACCCGACCCTATAAGTACACTACATCCGCTCTACAATTCAGACCTGTATGCGCATCGTATACTATGTAATATTTTCGAGCCCTTGTTCGATATCGACGAACAAACGAATCAGGTCGTTCCTCGGGTTGCTGAAAAATACCTTTGGAAAAACGACCAAACCACCCTACGGGTATACTTAAGAAAAGGAATTTATTTTCACGAGGACGCTTGTTTTAGTGGGCAAGACAACGAACTCACCTCAGCAGATGTGAAATTCACACTCGAAATGGCCTGTTCTCAGCATGAAATTAACCAGTCAAACGATGCGCTTCTTGAAAAAATAAAAGGCGCCGATCGATTCTTTAAAAAAAATGATATCCATTCCCTTGATGGTATTCGAATTATAAATTCTCATTGTCTTGAAATCGCATTAAACGGGAAATATGCCCATTTTCCCCAATTACTTACCAGTTCAAAATATGGCATATGTTCAAAAAAAGCCTACGAATACTACAAGAAAAACATTCTTAAACATCCCATAGGAACCGGCCCCTTTCGGTTAAATAAATTAACGGCTCAAGACGTGTTACTAGCGTATAATCCCGAATATTGGAAGAAAGACTCTTTTGGCAATGCCTTTCCTTACCTCAACGCCTTATGGTTTCGGGTGGTCGCCAGTGAGATGGAAGATGTTTCTGCCTTCAAAAACCAACAGGTGGACATGTTAAGTGAGGTGTCTCCGCAACATATAGATGATATATTATTTGACCTGTCGCAGGTACAGCAACAAAAACCCTTTGCCCACCGAGTTATGGTTATACCAGGAAGCCGGGTATCCATGATTGTATTAAACCAACGAATGGATTGCTTTAAGGATCCGCGCGTAAGAAAAGCCATTGATTTAATTATTGACCGTGAACTCATCGCAACTGACCTCTTGAACGGGGACGGAATCCCGGCAAAACAAGGGTTCGCGCCTCCCTCCAAGTATTACAACAACAATGAACTTCCTAAAAAAACAGTAGATATCCAACAGGCAAAAAAGCTTTTTAACGCGGCTGGATTTAGCCCACAACGTCCTTTTCCTACCCTTCATTTGTATGTTTCAGGCAACAATTCTGAGCAAGCGCTTGTCTATTGCACGTACATTGCGCGGCAACTCAAAGAAATACTTGGGGTAAAAACAGCAATTCATTCGGTAGATTTTTCTGGGCGTTATAATGCCGTAACAAGCAATAAAGCCGCTATGTGGAAACTTGGGTGGTCTCCGGACTACCCCGACCCTGAAGCATATTTCAGTTTATTTTTTAGTAATAATCCAACTGACAAATCGCAAAGCCCATTATTTCCAAAAGTAGACAATACGATATATGACTTTAACTATCGAATGGGTATCCAAGAATCAGATAATGTTTTAAGAAACAATTATTTCACCACGTGTGACATGATCTTACAAGAAGAACACTGGGTGCTTCCCATACTTTACGAAGATTTTGTTTTCGTATTTAATCTTAAAATGCGCGGGATTAAGGTTAGTCAAATCGGATTATTCGATTTCACAGAAACCTATATTAAGCCCCTTTAAGAATTTCGCTAATTTGATTTTCCACCCATCCTTTACCCCATTGTTCCATTTCTTCATCACTCCATAGCGCAGGATAAAAAATACGTTTTTGAAATTTTGGGGGTAAATACTTTTGCCAATTCGTTCCACCTGTTGCAGCAACATCCGCATCTTTTCGAGCCAAGTAACGAACGGCAGATTTGTAATGCGCCAGGGGCCAAAACACATTAACATTCAAATCATTCGTGCGAAGAACTTGCGTTACCTCATCGTCGGCCCGGTCACTCTCTGATAGTTTCAAATAGACTTGCCACAAGTTGCGAGTCTTACAATGCGCTCCTAGAGCTAAGAAGGACTGTTCATACTTCTCCTCAAATTGGGTTAGAGTTAACGTTTTATTGCCCGTTTCTATTTCTGTGGCCCCATACCTCCAGTAAATTTGCTGATACATCTCCTCGATCGAGGAATCCGCATTAAATTTTGGCCGCTCATCACGCGCAACCAAGTTAATGAAGTCCGTACTGTAAATTTCGATTTGACGGTATTGTGCTGACTGAAAACCGCTTGCAGGCAATAGAGACATTCTAAACTTTAAGAACTCTTCGCGATCCATCCCATCAACCATGATAGAAAAACTCTTAATTAATGCTTCAAAATATCGATTGATACGAGTAACGCGATCGATGAATATTCTCTTGGTCGGTTGTTCCAATTCGCCAAGTGCGCTAAATTCTTGCAGCGCCAATTTAAAATAAAGTTCCGTGATCTGATGATAAACAATAAAGACCACCTCATCTGGAAATTTGGTTTTGGGTTTTTGGAGGCTCAAGAGGGTGTCTAATTCAATGTAATCCCAATACGTGGTTACATCTGCATACAATAAGCCGTCTAAATAAGAAAGTAAATCCTGACCAATGGCTTTATATTTTGCATTGAGTAATTCTAGCCGGTCATGAAGTTCTTGTGATATTTCCATTTTACGCGTTTGTTCGGGTACTAATTTAATTGAATATGAGCTGCTCGCAAAGGTTGTCCAAAGATTTCACTGGCATGTGCGTTGAAATAATCTTTGCTTTCTGTGGTATAGCAAACAAGGCTAGCCTCACGTGTTAGCCGTTTTTCTATTTCTGGATGTCTGTTTAAATAATCCTTGAGTTTCGCCGCCACTAGGGGGCCTTGTGCGAGCACCCGAACCCCAGGAGGCACCAAGGAATCTATATGATCCTTAAGTATTGGATAATGGGTACACGCTAATACAATGACGTCAATGTTGCTGTTTTGGTCAAAAAGCCGTTTAACATCAGAAGCAATGATTAACTTTCCCGCGGCTGAATCGTAGGCTTGTTCTTCAATCAATGGAACCCACAGTGGGCATGCTTGCTGAATTACCAAGGTATTTGGACTCAATTTCGCCAATTCAATCACATAAGAATTAGAGTTAACGGTGCCTTCTGTTCCTAAAATCCCCACCACACCGGTGCGTGATAGCGAACCGATTTCCTCGGTACTCGGACGGATTACGCCAAGAACACGTTTTGATGGGGCAATTTTAGGGAGGTCCATTTGTTGAATGGTTCGCAAGGCTTT
>DBCM01000071.1 GCA_002293045.1 Flavobacteriales bacterium UBA958
TACATGATTACAATATCGGGCGAGCACTGAGCGAAGCGATTTCACGACCATCGGGAGTAACTTTATGCCGAACGAAGTTGAGGTAAGCCCGATCTTCTCCACGTTTGCCCTGCGAAGCTGAACAGCGAAGCAGGGCTTTTTACATGATTACAATATCGGGCGAGAAGTTTAATCTTAGCCTAAGTTGTTCAATAGATTTTTTACTACCTTTACTTAGTAAACAAAAAAACCATGAAAATTTTACTTTTTTCCCTTTCCCTTTTTCTTTCCCTCCATGCTTTTTCTCAAACAGTATTTTCGGTAGAGTACAAATCAGATGCAAAGGTTAAAGTTTACGTTGCATCCTATAAATCAGATGCTGATTTAGTGGTTTATAAGTGTGCTTATAAATCTGATGCAACTGGAAATAATGGCCTTTGGTTTTTTACAAGCTACAAGTCTGATGCAAAATTTCCTATTTATTTTTGTACTTACAAATCAGACGCAGATTTAGTAATCTATTTTGCCGATTATAAATCAGATGCAGGTTGGAAAAATGCGAGTAAAAAACATCTTTTATATTAGCTAATCTAATTCTGTAACAATCCATGAATGCATAGGTTACTGTTTCATGAAAAGGTTGTTTAAAATTTTTGGGATTACTTCATTACTGGCTTCCGTAGGATATTATTTACTTCCCGAACAGCAATTAACTCCCGGTCAAAAAGCGGATAAGATCGTGGTTTATAAAACGGATCACGTGCTCAAATTATACTACCAAGGTGAAATCATAGCCAGTTATTCAGTCTCCATCAGCAAAAAAGGGCAGGATGCAAAAAAAAAATGTGGAGACCACCTTACCCCAGAAGGACAGTTCCAAATTAAAAAACGAACCTGGTCTGCCTATCACAAAGCAATAGATGTTGGCTACGGTTGTGATGTATTAATTCATGGACAAAAATACGGATGGGTAGGTAAATTTCACCGCTGGAAAGATTGGACCTTGGGATGCATTGCCCTCACGAATCCCGAAATCGATGAGATCTACGATGCCATTGATAACGGCTGTCCCATTGAGATTCTGCCTTAAATCTGTCTTAATAAAACCTAAAGTTGTTTAACGGGCCAATTGATTACTACCTTTGATGCATGAAATGTACGGTCTTACTTTTTAGCTTCCTTTGGTCCATATCCTTAATCGCACAGAAAAAACACGTGCCTTTCTCGGGAGAATTATTATTCAAAGCCCAACGCGTAATTCCCATGGACTCTATCCAAGAACACATGCTTATTTATGCGAAAGATAGCTTGCTTAAAGTAATTAACTTCTCCTCTAACATGGGGAAACAAGAATTAATCAAACATTTAAGCAAAGAAAAATCTTTCCTGCTTCTTGAAACCACCAAAGGAAAGTATGCCATCCGAACTAATTATTCCAAGTACCAAGATACCACCCTATCGTATTCCTTCAAAAAGAAACTAGGGGCCAAACGCATCGCCGGAATGAAAGCCAAAAAACTCAGCGTTACCTTCACGGATATCGATAAAAAATTCTCCTTTTATTACTTCAAACATATCCCCGCCAACTATGGGAGTGCCTATACAAACTTTCCGGGATTAGTTGTTGAATATTACCTTCCAACCGACGAAGGCATGTATCAATACACCTTAACCGAATTCAAACGAATAGATCCTCCATTGACACTTTTTATGGTTCCCACGGATTACAAACGGGTAAGCATCGAAGAATTCATGGAAGAAATGTCCAAGCCTTAGGTAGTTAACACCTTGCTGTGTAAAGAATTCATCGGAATCCCGATTACAACGTAACCCTTTTCTTACTTTCGTATTTTACCCCAAAATGCGAGAAAACCAATACGTTCCATACGAAGAAGAGGAAACTCAATACGACAACACGGGACCTGCGCCTAAAAAAGAGAAATCCACTGCAGCGAAACCTAAAAAAGAGGCGAAACCTAGGTCAGAAAAGCCCAAGGCTATTGTTACCTCTAAACGTGTAATTACTTCGCTAGGTGCCCTCCTTACCCTATCTAGCATTTTTCTTTTTTTTGCATGTATTTCCTACTTCCTCACCTGGAAAGCAGATCAAGATTCCGTGCTCGGCTATGGGTTTTTTGAATATATTTTTAACAACAATGTTCCAGCGCCCGACAATTGGCTCGGAAAATTTGGTGCCTGGTGCAGTCACGCACTGATTTACAATAGCTTTGGGATTTCATCCATTGGACTTAGCTTACTCGGGTTTTTGCTTGGCGTTCGTTTGCTTTTTAAGGTAGAGTTACTACCGATCTTACGCACAACCCTAATCACACTGAGCTTTATGGTGTGGGGGTCCATCTTTCTTGGATATTTCCATGAGTATATCAATTTTGGAGGAGGCACCTTTGGTTTTTTCATAAATGAATGGCTTTCCCTAACTATTGGTAGCATCCCAACCTTTATTCTTCATGTAGTATTGCTATATATCACGGTTACTCTCCTCTTCAATCCGAATTACAGCGCACTCATTGATCGCATCAAGCCATCTAATTTAAATGGTGATTATTTTGATATCAACGAAGACAAAGAAATCCCTTCCGAGAAACCCTACAATTCAATGAAGGTCGTTAATCCGATTAAAGAAAATGAAATCACGGAAGACTTCGTTTCTAAACCTGTTCACTTTGATGAAGAACTCGAGGAGGAAGAAGATGAACTAATCGATGATTCGGAATTAGAAATCACGTTCATTGATAAATCTAAGCAAGAGGCTACATCTGATGTAGAATTAGAAATTAACGATATTCCAAGGGAAGAAGAAGAAGTTCCTGTCGCAGTGAAAAATCCAAACGCCGATACAACCGCCGATGATTTGGTGAGTGAATTTGGCCTGTACGATCCGAAAATGGACCTGGAATCCTACGTGCTCCCTCCCATTGAATTGTTAAAAGAATATGGCGGAACCGGTGGCGCTTCTGTTACCAAAGAAGAATTAGAGAGTAATAAAGACCGCATCGTAGAGACCCTTGCGCACTATAAAATCGACATCGCAAAAATTAAAGCAACGGTTGGACCTACCGTAACTTTATACGAAATCATACCAGCTCCCGGTGTGCGTATTGCAAAAATTAAAAACCTTGAGGACGACATTGCGTTAAGTCTTTCTGCCTTAGGAATCCGGATTATTGCACCGATCCCGGGCAAAGGAACCATCGGGATTGAAGTTCCAAATTCCAAGCCTGAAATGGTGAGCATGCGCTCCTTAATCGCCTCTGAAAAATTCCAGAATTTCGATGGGGAATTACCGATTGTCATGGGAAAAACCATCACCAACGAAACCTTTGTCTTTGATTTAACCAAAATGCCTCACTTACTCGTCGCAGGGGCTACAGGACAAGGAAAATCAGTGGGATTAAATGCTATTCTAGTCTCCTTACTTTACAAAAAACATCCAGCCCAAGTGAAATTTGTATTGGTGGATCCGAAAAAGGTTGAACTTACCTTATATAACAAAATTGAACGGCATTTTCTAGCGAAACTTCCGGGGGAAGGGGATGCCATCATCGTGGATACCTCTAAGGTGGTAAACACCCTGAACTCGCTATGTATTGAGATGGACGACCGTTATGAACTGCTTAAAAATGCTGGCGTTCGAACCATCAAAGAATACAACGCCAAATTCATTGGCCGTAAACTAAATCCTGAAAAAGGACACCGTTATTTACCTTACATTATCGTTCTAATCGATGAGTTTGCGGACCTTATCATGACAGCAGGCAAGGAAGTGGAGCATCCAATTGCCCGAATTGCGCAGCTTGCGCGAGCCATTGGAATTCACCTCATCGTAGCCACTCAACGACCTTCGGTAAACGTAATTACGGGGATGATTAAGGCCAATTTCCCAGCGCGTATTGCTTTTAGGGTGTTGTCAAAAATCGATTCAAGAACAATCCTTGACGGCTCCGGTGCTGACCAATTAATTGGACGTGGTGACATGTTAATCTCTACCGGTTCAGACATGATCCGTTTACAGTGCGGATTTGTAGACACGCCAGAAGTGGAAGAAATTTGCGAATTCGTTGGAGATCAGCGGGCATATCCGAGTGCCTTTCTACTTCCAGAATATATTCCTGAAGGAGGAGAAAGCAGTGGTGATGTAGATATGAATGAAATTGACCCGATGTTTGTTGATTCTGCACGAATCGTTGTGTTAAACCAACAAGGCTCTGCCTCCCTCCTACAGCGAAAATTAAAATTAGGATACAACCGTGCAGGACGAATTGTAGATCAATTAGAAGCCATGGGCATTATTGGTTCGTTTCAAGGCAGCAAAGCAAGAGAAGTGCTCTTTGGGGACATTGAGTCCTTAGATGAATTCCTAAGGGTAAAAGGGCTACTTTAATTTTCCAGAGCGTTTTCGTAGCTTTACCTCCAATTTAATGGTATGAAGCATTTCCTTTTCAGCGTTCTTTTATTGAGCGCAACTCTCCTCTCTGCACAACTTGTATCCATTCCGTCACCCCTAAATAAATTTTACCATTCTGGGAAAGATTTTTCACGCCACCACGAGGTTGTAGCGTTTTTCGAAACACTGGAGGGCCTTTACCCTAAGCAAGTGAAGCTTGAAACCTACGGATATACCAACGAAGGGCGACCGCTGATCCTTGTATTTATTAGCTCCGAAAAGAATATCCAAACGCTGGAAACTATCCGTTTAAATCACTTGAAAAACGATCCTTCCGAAAACGTTTCCATCGCTTGGCTTAGCTACAACGTTCATGGGAATGAAAGCTGTGGAACGGAAGCCGCTATGGAAACTGCCTATCGATTAGTAAGCACCGAGGCTAAACGCTTAGAAAACAGTGTAGTCATCATGGACCCTTGCCTGAATCCTGACGGAAGAGACCGCTATGTAAATTACTTCAAACAGTATCATAATCACACCGAGCAAGTGCATGTTCAAAGTGCAGAACACGATGAAACTTGGCCTGGTGGAAGACCCAATCATTACCTATTCGACCTCAACAGAGATTGGGCATGGCTTACGCAAGTTGAATCGCAACAGCGCGCAAAAGTATACAACAAATGGTTACCTCATGTGCATGTAGATTTTCATGAACAGGGTATGAATGAACCCTACTATTTTCCTCCGGCAGCAGAACCTTACCATGAAGTCATTACGAATTGGCAACGAGACTTTCAAAAACACATTGGTAAAAACCATGCCTCCTATTTTGATAAAAATGGATGGCTATATTTTTCAAAAGAAATATTCGACTTGCTCTACCCTTCATATGGAGATACCTACCCCACCTTTAATGGCGCCATCGGAATGACGTATGAACAAGGAGGATCCGGAAGGGCTGGGCTCGGGGTAATTACATCCGTTGGAGATACCCTCACCCTGGCAGAACGCATAGAACATCACATCATCACTGGAATTTCTACCATAGAAACCGTTAATAATCATCACGCAAAGTTGATTTCAGAATTTCAAAAATTCCAATTAAAATCCGAACAAAAAAATCCCAATACCTACGTGCTTTACGGGGATTCACCGAACGTTAAGGCGCTCACCGACCTCTTGGACCAACACCAAATTACATATACGAAGGTGCTCCAAAATCAAGCCACAGAATTCAAAGGTTTCGATTATTTTACCAATCAAGATAAAACCATAAAACTGCTTAAAAACGACGTGCTAATTAGTACAAACCAAGCCAAAGGAAACCTCATTAATGTATTGTTCGAACAAAAAACGGCACTCAGCGACTCCCTCACCTATGACATTACCGCGTGGTCACTGCCCTACGCTTATGGCATCCAATGCATTAAAATAAACAAAGCTGTAGCAGTGAATCAAACGGCCACCACAGCGCAACAAGCCCCGTTTCGTATAAATGAAGAGCCCTATGCAATCGCCATTCCATGGGAAAACGTGAACGCCGCACGCATGTTAAACGAATTACTCGAGGCTGGCATTAAGGTTTCAATGACCGAAAAAGAATTCACAACCTCGCTTGGCCAGTTCAATAAGGGAACACTGCTTGTACTAAAATCAGACAATCTTGGAAAACCTCTCGCCTCCGTAGTGCCACCAATCGTTAATAAATACAAGCTAAACGCTACCGCATTATCCTCTGGTTGGGCAGAAATCGGAACAGATTTAGGTTCTTCCAGCATCAAGAATATAAGCAAACCCAAGATTGGCGTGTTGTTCAATGAGCAGTCATCTTCATTGTCTGTAGGAGAAATATGGCATTTCTTGGATCAGGATCTGGCCATAGAACACCAATTACTCCGCAATGGAGATCTAGATGCCTATAGCTTAAGTCAACTCGATGTGCTCTTCATCCCTGAAGGCTTTCAAAGTGATAATAACACCGCAATTAAGCAGTGGATTAGCAATGGAGGAACGTGTATTGTTATGGGGTCTGGTGCTTCAAATTTCATGGAGGAAGATTACGGAATGAAGGTAACAGAAGAAGCTCCTCCGGTATTTACATCGGAATTAGGTAACTATGGAAACCTCGAGCGTTCAAGCATCAGCGAAACCATCATTGGGGCCATTTATCAATGTAATACGGATCCGTCTCACCCCCTTGCCTTTGGCTACAATAACACGTATTTTACCCTGAGATTGTCTGCCGATGTGTACCCGTTCGAAGGGGATGTTATTCAAAAAATATCGGACAAAAATGCATGGGTCACAGGCTTTGCGGGCTACAAGGTAAAACACAAACAAGAGGGGGCAATTACCGTTGGCTCAAAAACCATCGGAAGTGGAAAAATAGTTTACTTTTTTGACAACCCCTTGTTTCGAGGATTTTGGGAAAATGGTAAATTACAAGTAGCCAACGCCATCTACTTTTTACGGTAGGATTAGCTACTTCTTCAAGATTTAATTGCTTATCTTCGCAACTTAAGAATCACAACATGAAACACGCTCTTTTTTTATCCCTGTTTGTATTTATTTTCTCTTCCTGTTCAAACAAGGAAAAAACATATACCGTAGCACTAAAAGACCACAAGGATAGCCTTTCTTATGTCCTTGGAGCAATTAATGCGAAAACGATCGTTAATTCAGGAACTGAAGCCTTTGATAAATTAGATAAGACGCTGGTTTTAAAAGGGTTCAAACAAAACCTAAGTGGAACCCCCGCTCAAGAGTGTTTAAATACCCTCCAATTGCTTTTTGGTCCAACCTACCAAGACTTTAATCCCACCTACGTTAAGGAAGGTTCCCTCTGCATGGGTAAAATGAGTGGATATGCATTCTACTTTGACATCCGTAAACTCGGCGCACTTGACAAAATCAATTTTTCCATGGTGAAAAAAGGATTTGAAGACGGCCTGTATAAACGAGATACGATGTTTTTAAAAGATAACACCATGCGCTTCATGATGACCGAATTCATGACCGGTTTAAACATTTCGAACGGAAATAAGATGATGGCCAAAGCGAAAAAAATACCCGGAATTGCTGTGCTACAAGGTGGAGTTCTCATGGAAACCATTAAAGCAGGATCAGGACCTCAACCCTCAGCGACGGATGATGTCAAAGTTCATTATATTTTAACTTCGGCCCTGGGAGATACCATCCAAAGTTCGTACAAAGGAGACGGGAAAGGAAATGTTGAGCCGATTCCCTTAGCCTTGAACGGCGGAGTGATTCCCGGATGGACGATTGCCATCCCTCAGATGAAGGTAGGTGGTAAATACCGAATTTTTATTCCATGGAATTTAGCGTATGGTGAACAACAAGGGAAAGAATCTCTTTGTTTCTTAGTGGAATTAATTGCTGTTGGAAAGGAAGGAAGCTTTACTGCCAATGCTAAAAACCCTCAAGCACAATGAGAAAATTTTGGGTAGGCTTATTCATCGCTCTTGGACTTGCATCGTGCAACGAAAAAATCGATCTCATCGGAGATTACAAAGAGACTGCAGTTGTCTACGGTTTGTTAGACCATGCAGACAGCCTTCATTTTATTAAAATCACCCGTGCCTTTATTGGTCCGGGAAGTGCCGTTGACCTTGCGCAAATTTCTGATTCAAGCTATTTCAACCAAGTGAATGCCACAGTTACAGAATTTATAGGGGATGTTGCCACACGTTCTTGGGTGCTAAAGGATACCCTTGTAATGAATAAAGAAATCAATGGGGCCTTTTACGGTCCAGAACAAAAGGTGTACTATTTCAAGACCTTACCTACCGGCCCCAATGAAGTACAACAAGGACCGCCAAGTGCGTTGACTTCCTCGCTGAATAAAGAGGCTACCTACAAATTGGAAATCGATATCGACAATGGCAAGTTCAAAGTGTTGGGTGAAACAGACTTGGTGAATGGGTTAACCTCCCCATCAAACTCCCAAAACTTCACCTTTAAGTTCGCGAACAATCCAGGATCGTACGTGAGCGCAGGAGTTGCCGCGGTAAATACCTTTGGTAACGCCTTTGTGGTCAACACCTCCTTGAAAGTGATTTACAACGAATACATCGGAGTCAATAAAACCGTATCTTCCTTTGATTGGACGCTGGGTGAATCACCCATTTTACCGGGGGAGTCTCGCACCTTCACGGCATATGGCGAAACCTTCTACACCTTAATGAAGAATAGTGTTAGCAACGACCCTGCCATTACACGCAGAACCTTTGAAGGCATAGAATTCACAGTAACTGGAGGTCATGAAGAGCTGTATAATTACATGGTAGTTAATGCCCCAAGTTCTTCGCTATCGCAAAGCAAACCAACCTATACAAACCTCAGTGTTACCAATGGAAAAGGAGTGGTAGGAATATTCTCGTCCCGCCAGACCCTTAAATTCTATCGTCCCTTTTTCACCAATGCCGCCCAAGCATACATCCGAGCCATCGATAAAAAATCTACGCGGGAATTATGCCAAGGACCAATTACAGGCTTACTGCTGTTTTGCTCCAACCATCCTGGGGATAACGTTGTTGGCGCAGAAGAATCTTTTGCATGTCAGTAGCACAAGGCAATGGATGAGCGTAAAACCTTATTCGTAGATTTAATTCTACCCGTCCCTATTCGGAACCTTTTTACGTATCGAGTACCCTATGAACTTAATGAGGTTATTTCCATGGGACAGCGCGTAATTGTTCCTTTTGGAAAAAATAAACGCATTACGGGCATTGTTGCTGCTATCCATGAGAATGCCCCAAGCGCCTATCAGGCTAAATACCTTGAATTCATTTTAGATGATAAGCCAATTTTATCTGGGCATCAATTGCGTTTTTGGCATTGGATTGCTGAATATTATTTAGCACCGATTGGAGATGTTATGGCTGCAGCGCTCCCTGCGAACTTTAAATTAGCCAGTGAAACCAAGGTGGTACTTCATCCGGATTATGATGGGACCGAAGCAACCGACGAACATGAAAAATTAATTCTTGACACCTTAGCGCATCGCGAACAAATTGATTTAAAAGAACTCTCTGAGATTCTTGAGGTCAAGAACATTCAAATCATCATTAAACGTTTGATTGAAAGACGCTGTGTAATGACCCAAGAGGAGATCAACCAACGATATACCCCTAAAACAAAAACCTTCATTCAAATTAACCCTATGCACTCAGAAGCAGACTTGAGTAGGATCTTGGAGGAGCTTAATGCTCGAACCAATACGCAGGGGCAAATGAATGCGTTACTCAGGGTAATTCAACTGCTGCCATCCCATGGGATAGATCAGAAATATTTAGAAAAAAAACAGCTACTCAGCCATGAAATAAGCCCAAGCTCCCTATCGGCACTTGAAAAGAAAGGAATCCTGATCCAAGAAAAACTGCGCATTGACCGTGTTGGGTCAACGCACGAGGGAAACTCCACATTTCCAATATTGAGCCAAGACCAGTCGGAAGCGCTTCATGCCATTGAAACCTCTTGGAATGAAAAAGACATTACGCTGCTCCACGGAGTTACAGGTTCAGGAAAAACAGAGCTCTACATCCACCTGATACAATCCTATTTGGATTTGGGAAAACAAGTATTGCTGCTCATTCCTGAGATCGCCTTGACCACTCAGCTGATTCATCGCTTGGAAAAGTATTTTGGAAAGCAACTTGGCGTATATCACTCCAAATTCAACCAAAATGAACGCGTGGAAATCTGGAATAAGGTTCATGCCAATCACCCCGACGAATTCCGAGTTATCATTGGAGCCAGGTCCTCTGTTTTTCTTCCCTTCCAAGACCTCGGCTTGGTCATCGTGGATGAAGAACACGAAAGTTCGTATAAACAACATGACCCATCACCCCGCTATCATGGCCGAGATGCTAGTATTTATCTGGCACGCATGTTTAAGGCCAAAGTTCTATTGGGCTCCGCAACTCCTTCATTAGAGTCCTTCCAAAATACCTTGGATGAAAAGTATGGCTACGTGCGATTAGATGCTCGATTTGGCAACATTACCATGCCAGAAATATTGATTGCCAATACACTCAAGGAAACGGCAGGAAAATCAATGACCTCACATTTCTCGAGTTTATTGATCGAACAAATGACTATGGCCCTTGGGAACAAGGAGCAAGTGATCCTGTTTCAAAACCGACGCGGATATACGCCCTATTGGTCTTGTGAAATCTGTGGATGGATTCCAAAGTGTGATGCATGCGACGTCTCTCTAACCTATCATAAACACGTCAACTTGCTCAAATGCCATTATTGCGGGTACACCAGCCCTCCAATGGGAAGTTGTGGTGCATGCGGAAGTCACAAACTGAAGATGCAAGGATTTGGGACAGAAAAAATTGAGGATGAGCTGGCAGCAGTTTTTCCTGAGGCAAAAATCGCCAGGATGGATTTAGATACCACCCGATCCAAACATGCCTACTCTGAGTTAATTTCGCGCTTTGAAGACCGTGAGATCGACGTGTTGATTGGAACTCAAATGCTTTCCAAAGGCTTGGATTTTGACCATGTTAGTTTAGTCGGTATCCTTGATGCGGATCACTTATTAAACCGACCAGATTTTAGAGCATACGAGCGCGGGTTTCAATTAATGACGCAGGTAGCTGGAAGGGCTGGAAGAAAGAACAAGCGGGGTAGCGTAGTAATTCAAACCAAACAACCCGACCATTGGGTATTGCAGTTAGTCACTTCACATGACACCATAGCATTTATTAATAATGAACTGATCGAACGTAAGAATTTCAACTATCCTCCCTTTACCAAACTTTTGGTAATCACCTTAAAACATGCCGACGAAAACTTATTAAGCAGGGCTGCTCTTGATTTGGCTATGCACCTAAAAAACACCTTGAAAGAACGTGTTCTTGGTCCAGAATTCCCGATCGTGAAACGCATACAAAACCAATTTCAAAAAGAAATTAAACTCAAGTATGAAAAGACACTTTCGGATAAAAAAATTAAGGAGCACCTTATGGCACTCCTTAATCAATTCTACGAAACGGTTCCTTATAAAACCATCAAGGTAAGTATAGACGTCGACGCATATTAACCTAAATAACTTTTAAGAATTTTGTTCTTTGAAGTATGCTTAAGGCGGCGAATGGCCTTTTCTTTTATTTGACGCACGCGTTCTCTGGTTAAATCGAAACGGTCTCCAATTTCTTCCAAGGACATCGGCGGACGACCTTCTAATCCGTAAAACATAGAAATTACTTCGCTTTCTCTTGGAGTTAAACTCAGTAAAGACCGTTTGATATCACTTCTTAGGGATTCGATTGTTAAATTGTTTTCTGGGCTGGGCATGCCTTCACCGCTTAGCACATCATACATGTTGGATGAAGATTCATCTCCTTCAACTAAGGGGGCATCCATAGAAATATGTCTACCATTCTGCGCTAGAGATTGCTTAACCTCATCCGTACTGCAATCTAAAAACTCTGCTAATTCCTCTGCGGAAGGCGGTCGTTCAAACTTTTGCTCTAACTCAGAAAAGGCGCGGTTGATTTTGTTAATGTTCCCGATTTTATTCAAGGGTAAGCGTACAATCCTTGCCTGTTCCGCTAGCGCTTGAAGAATCGACTGTCGAATCCACCATACGGCATAGGAAATAAACTTAAATCCTCGGGTTTCATCGAAACGCTCTGCAGCTTTAATTAATCCGAGATTTCCCTCGTTAATTAAATCTGGGAGTGCTAACCCTTGATTTTGATATTGTTTCGAAACGGAAACCACAAATCGAAGATTCGCCTTGGTCAAGCGCTCGAGTGCTGCTCGATCCCCTGCCCGAATTCTTCGTGCCAATTCCACTTCTTCATCCGCGGTAATCAAATCTACTCTTCCTATCTCTTGAAGGTATTTATCAAGTGATGCCGTTTCTCGGTTGGTTACCTGTTTCGCAATTTTCAGCTGCCTCATAAACTATTGTATTTAAAGTCGTGAAGACTCTAACGCACAAACATCAAAAAGGTTAGTCCTTTTTATGAAAAAAGTTCAAAAAATATTGTAAATACTTAGGAAATTCGTAAACCGAGGGCCTGTCGAACACGGTTTAGTACCGGATTAGCCACTGCACTGGCCCGTTGTGCTCCATCCAATAAGATTCCCTCCACCTCCGAAGGATGATCCATGAAATACGCATATTGAGTTCGTTCCGAAGCAAATCGTGAACAAATAAGTTCAAACAAGGCCTGCTTAGCATGACCATACCCATATCCCCCATTCAGGTAATTCGAACGCATCACCTCCACTTCAGCAGGTTCTGCAAGCAATTGATAAATACTAAATACCGTGCACGTATCTGGATTTTTAGGCGCCTCAAGCGGGGTACTGTCCGATGAAATACTCATAATACGCTTTCGCAATGCCTTCTCGTCTTCAAAGATATCAATGATATTGTTTCGAGATTTACTCATCTTTTGCCCATCGATTCCCGGAATCAGCATGGTTTGTTCATTGATGTACTCATCGGGCAATACAAACACCTCCCCCATCTTGGCGTTAAATCGAGCGGCCACATCTCGCGTAAATTCAAGATGTTGCAATTGATCTTTTCCCACGGGAACTTGATTCGCATCATATAATAAAATGTCCGCAGCCATCAACATGGGATAAGTAAATAAGCCCCCATTCACATCATCTAAGCGGTCTGCCTTATCTTTAAAACTGTGTGCTAAGGTTAATCGCTGATAGGGAAAAAACGATAACAAATACCACATAAGCTCCGAAACTTGAGGAACATCACTCTGGCGGTAAAACACAACTTTAGCTGGATCTAAACCACATGCAAGCCATGTAGCGGCAGTGGATAGGGTGTTGCTTTTGAGGAGCGTAGGGTCTTTGATCTGAGTTAAGGAATGCAAGTCCGCGATGAACAAAAAGGATTCATTGTCTGGCAGCTCAGACATCTTGATGGCCGGAATTATTGCCCCTAAGATGTTCCCGAGATGTGGTGTGCCGGTGCTTTGGATTCCTGTTAAAACTCTTGCCATTTGTTCTTTCTACAAAAATAACAAATCAGTAGATAAATTCACGAAATCAAGTTAATTCCTTACTTTTGGCTATGCGCATTTTTTTTGGAATACTATCGCTGCTTTGGAAAGTATATATCGCCATTGTTTTCTTTTTCTTTGCCCTAAGTTTATTTCCTATTTTTTGGGTGTTGATCCAATCGCCTAAAACGAAGAATTATAGTTTTTCCCTGTTCATTTTTTGGAGTCATATGATGCGTATATGCTGTTTTTATCCGATAAAGAAAATTGTACATGGGGAGCTCCCAAAAGGACCCTATATCATTGTTGCCAATCACACCTCGTATTTGGACATCTTCTTTATGTATTCGATCGTTCCTCAGCATCAATTTATGTTTTTAGGAAAAAGTGAAATCCTGAGTTATCCCATCGTAAGCACTTACTTTAAAAGCATGAATGTACCTGTTTTTAGACATGATAAATCCAAGGCTGGCCGGGCATACACCAATGCCATTAAAGCCTATGAACAAGGGTATTCATTGGTAATATTTCCAGAAGGTACCTTTCCGGAAATAGACCTACCAAAAATGGTTTCATTTAAAGGAGGCGCATTCAAATTAGCCAAGCAATTGAACGCACCGATATTCCCAATAACCTTCATGAATAATTACAAGCTATTTTCAGATCCTATGGAATGGCTTGGACCAGCACGACCAGGACTTGCTACGGTTCATTTACATGCACTAGTAAGCAAAGCGGAAATTGAATCAATGAGTGCTGATGAATTAAAAGACCATTGTTTTCGCATTATTTCAAAACCTTTGGAAGAAGCTCATCCGGAACTTTATTAACTTTGACCCATGAAAATAGACGACGCCCTCATTAATCACCTGAGTAATCTAGCAAAACTCTCCTTTGAGGGCGAGCAAAGAGCGGCTCTGAAAAAAGATTTAGAGAAAATAATCGGATTTATGGATCAATTGAATACCGTAAATACGGATCAGGTTGAACCACTTGTTTTTATGACCGATGAAGTCAATCGGCTCCGTAAAGATGAAGCGCGCTCAGAAATTTCTAAAACTGAGGCGTTGAAAAATGGTCCGAAACACGACAGCGATTACTTCAGAATTCCTAAAGTGAGAGGAAAACATTCTAACTAAGAAATGTACTGAGACTTTTCAACAATTACACAGCGGTTATTTTGTTGTTTGAGGTACCCTAATTCATAGCAAAAATAATACGTATCCCCTTTTTTTGTTTGAAATAGATTGGTGTGGTAGTTGAAATTATATCCCAACTCAATCAATTCAGTTATTGGTTTTACGCACTGTTTTTTGGTTAACAACTCTTCTAGGATCCGTCGATTTTTACGTAAAATTCGATTGACTTTTCGCACCGTAGCATTGCTGTCTTCGTTCAATCGATTGTTAAACGTATTTCGACAATAATCGGAGCAGAATTTTTGATCTTTCCTGCCCTTTAATGCTTCATTACATTCATTGCAATGACGTTGATTCATAGGATTGGTGATTAACAAGAATTAACAAGTAATAGCAAGGGAAAGCCTCGAAATTGTGCCAATTTTAGCCTTTGAAAATACCCTTAAACGGAACATATGCTTACCCAAGAATTGCATCGAACGGAACAATTACGTCAAATTGCTGAAAAAATTGCCCTAGAACACCAGGTTTTATCGGTACTCAAACAAGAGATTTCAAAAAAAATAGTTGGACAACAACAGCTGATTGACCGACTGCTGATTGCGTTACTATCGAATGGGCACATTTTACTGGAAGGCGTTCCCGGTTTAGCGAAAACTTTGGCTATAAAAACACTATCTGATGCCGTTGATGGATCCTTTAGCCGAATTCAATTTACCCCAGATTTACTCCCAGCAGACCTTACAGGGACTCAAATCTATCAGCAAAAAGCTGAGAAGTTTGTGGTCAAGAAAGGTCCTGTTTTTGCTTCCTTTGTTTTAGCAGACGAAATTAATCGCGCGCCTGCCAAAGTACAAAGCGCCTTACTTGAGGCCATGCAAGAACGACAAGTAACCATTGGAGACGAAACGTTTCCGCTGCCAAGTCCTTTTCTTGTAATGGCTACTCAAAACCCCATTGAGCAAGAAGGTACTTACCCCTTGCCTGAAGCTCAAGTAGATCGATTTATGCTCAAAGTAAGCATTGGATATCCCTCTAAATCCGAGGAATTACAAATTATCCGAAATCACATTCAACCTGCGTTGCAACAATCGGTAAATCCAGTGATTTCCTTGGCTGAAATTGAACGGATGCGCCGCTTGGTCGAAGAAATATACATGGATGAAAAAATAGAATCCTACATCGTATCCTTGGTATTTGCCACTCGATACCCCGCAGACTACGGAATCAGCGATCTTGCTCATTATATTACATTTGGCGCATCGCCACGAGGCAGCATCAATCTTGCCGTTGCAGCGAAAGCCCACGCATTTCTGCAAGGTAGAGCCTTCGTAATTCCTGATGATGTTCAAGCCATGGCTCCAGACGTATTAAAACATCGGATGGGACTAAGCTATGAGGCAGAAATCGCTAATCTAAAACCGGAAGATCTTATTCAACAAATTATAGCTCGCGTTGAAGTTCCATAGTACATGAATAGAGAAGAAATCCTAAAGCGGATACGCACCATTGAAATCGCATCCAAAGGCCTGAGTAAAGACTTATATGCTGGGCAATATAAAACAGCCTTTAAAGGTCGTGGGATGTCGTTTTCAGAGGTTCGAGATTACCACTACGGCGATGAGATTCGGGCAATAGACTGGAATGTTACCGCTCGATACAATACGCCGTATGTAAAAGTCTTCGAAGAAGAGCGCGCGTTGACGGTCATGGTATTAATCGATGTGTCTGCCTCTTTTTATTACGGCTCTGGGCCGCATTCCAAAATTGAAAAAGCCGTTGAATTTTTAGCCACCATTGGGTTTTCTGCCCTTGCGAATAACGATAAAACAGGGGCTATCTTCTTCGCAAACGACGTTGAATGTTACATTCCTCCTAAAAAAGGTAGAGATCACATCCTACTCATGATAGACCGATTAATTGCATTTCAACCCAAGGATACGGGCACATCCTTGAGTGCACCATTAAAAACCTTGAGACATACCCAAAAGAAACGATGTATTTGCTTCCTTGTTTCTGACTTCATTGATGACTCAGTTAACTTAGATGAATTGTCATTAACCAAAAAATATCACGATTTAATAGGTGTTAAAATCAACGATCCAAGTGAAAAGGCATTGCGAATTCCCGCCTTTTATCAAGCGATCAACCCTGAAACAAAAAGAACGGAATGGGTCAATGGATTTTCCGCTTATGTGAAATCCATGTTTAGCTCAAGTTTTCAGGCTCATCAAGACCTTGTAAAGCAAGCACTTGAAACACGTGGGATTTCTTTAATTACCTTGAGTACGGAAGGATCTATTGCTGCACCCTTAGCTCATTTTTTTAACAAGCGGAAATGAACCGAAGGCTCTTATATCTTCTATTAACTCATTGGATTCTTAGCATACATGCCCAAGAACCTCTCACCTACATTTCTACTAAAGAAATCAGCGTTGGTTCATTGCTGGAGGTACAATACGACCTTGTAATTCCCGAAGGCCAAGTCCTAAGCTTTACCCCTCCAAACCGTTTTTTTCCGTGTAAGCGTATCGCCTCCCAATCCAACCTCAAAGGAAGTGAATTCACTGAACTTGAAATATTTAGCTATTCAGATACCACTTTTAAAGTGGGTGCTGTAACGCATTGGAAAGCGAATTTTAGCCTAATTCCGTGGGATACGGGAATGTTGGTGCTTCAACCACTCCCCTACATGCTCAATGATCGCATGGGTTATTTCAGTTCAATTCTTGTTCAATCCTCTTTTGTAGCCGCTAAAAAAGGCATTCGTATTTACGACATCGAAGAATCCGTCACTCCTTTGAATAAAGAATTTGTGTTTTCTGAATTCATCAACAGATACGGATGGATTCCCCTGCTCATCGTGCTTATTGTTGTTGGAATTCTTCTCTACAAAAAATTCAAACGCACGGCTCCTGCAGCACCCATTTCATTAACGCTTAAGGAACAAACGCTGCTGTCCATTGATAAACTTGCAGAAAAAAAACAATGGGAAACTGATCAAAAAACACATTACACCGAGCTTAGTTTTATCTTGCGATGGTACTTGTCGGCCAGATACCACATTAACCTCCTTGAGCGAACATCGTTCGAAACCATGCTGCTGCTGCGTGGGTTGTCGCTTGACGAGTATCTTCAAACAATCATTGCCCGCGTGCTTACAGAATCTGATTCCGTGAAGTTTGCATCCAATAGCCTTTCGGAGCAAGAACACTTGGTTTTAATCGAACAACTGAAGGAGATAATCCAAATAAGTAGCCCCATAGATACATCGCATGTTTAATCGTTGGAATTTACAGTTTAACCATTATGAGTTTTTAGAGCCAATCTGGTTTTGGGGACTTCTTGTAATTCCAATGGTCAGTATTCTGTTGTTTCGCTTAGACCGTCGGAGAACGGGTGATTGGAAAATTAACAGCACGAACCCGCTGCTGCCTCCAACAAAAATAAATATTCTCGCACTTTTCCGATCCATATTCATTCAACTACCCGCAGCAATTCTGGCCTTATTAATTATTGCGATGGCGAAACCCTATTCATGGCAAGAAAGTGAACAAAAACATGAAGAAAACAAATATGGAATTGACATTATAATCGCCTTAGACGTTTCAATGTCCATGTATGCGACGGATTTCGAACCCAATCGATTGGAAGCCGCGAAAGAGGTGGCTACTTCGTTTATTAATGGAAGAAACGGTGATAAGATTGGCTTGGTTCAATATGCCGGCGAGGCCTTTACCAGCTGTCCTCCCACCCTTGACTACCCCATACTGATAGAACAACTCAACAAGGCAGACGGAATCGAAATGGAACCGGGCACCGCCATTGGTATAGGGTTGGGTACTTCCGTAGTTCAATTGCGAAACAATGCCCTTAAATCCAAAGTAATTATTTTACTTACCGATGGCAGTAATAATTCAGGGGATATAAGTCCAGAAGAGGCGGCGTTACTCGCCAAAGAGAAGGGAATCTGTGTGTACACGATTGGGATTGGAAGCAATGGGATGGCCTCAACCCCGGTAATGACCCCCACGGGTATGATCTATCAAAATATGCCCGTTGAAATCGATGAGCAAACGCTAACGCAAATTGCAACCACGACCGGTGGAATGTATTTCCGTGCGGAGGATAAAAAGGGACTTGAAGACATATATGAGGAGATCGAATTAATGGAAAAAAGAAAAATAACGCATAAAGTCGTTCAAGCGGATCCTCCGCCAACACCGCATGCATTCTTGAATTGGGCCTTTGTTTTATTCATGCTGTATATGCTAATTAAAACTGTGCTGTTCTTACCTCAACCCCACGAATAATTCTGTGAAATCAAATAAATACATACCATACTATTTATTTTCCTTAGGGATCATTGGAGCAATACTCTTCGCGCTAAACGTTGCATTGAGCGCCTACGGTGACCTTAAGTCTGCCTTGATTTTCACCAAACCCAGTTATCTGAATTGGTTATTAGTAATTCCGGTGTTCTACCTGTTATCCTATCGGAACCAATTGAGAAAAGTAAGCTTAGACCAGCAATTTGGAAGCCCGAATTTCGGAAAAAAACAGTCCATTATTTCATCCATCGTGGCACATTTTTTACTCATGCTAAGCTTGTCGTTTGTGATTATCGCCTTGGCGCAACCGGTTTTTGGGAAGAAAAAAGTATCGGGAATTTCCAAAAATATGGAAATCGCGATATGTTTAGACGTCTCTAACTCTATGAATGTGCGTGACATTCAGGGGGAATCTCGCCTAGAAGTCGCCAAACGAACCATCAACGGACTGATCAACCAGCTTTCAGGCGAGAAAATTGGCTTGTGCGTTTTTGCAGGAAATGCCATGGTGCAACTGCCTCTTACCTCCGATTATTCCACCGCCCAACTATTTACGGAAGAAATACAAAGCACCTTCATTTCAAACCAAGGAACCAACATTGTTGAAGCACTAGAAACTGGCGTATTAATGTTTACGAAAACGAACGATCCTAAGTGCATTGTAATGATAACGGATGGAGAAGATCATGAAAAACAATCCAGTGAGATATACAACTTCATACGCGAACAACAAATCGCATTTTATGGCATTGGCATCGGAACTACTTCGGGTGGTCCAATCCCAGAAGACCCCACGGATCCAAATACCTATAATAAGCGAGACGCCAATGGATTCACAGTACATTCGAAACTAAATCCGGAATATATCAAGCAGTTAGCAAATACCTTGAATGGAACAGCCATAATTACCAGTGAAGCCTATCCAGATTTGAATGCGATATTAACAGAAATTAACCGCGCCAAATCAACAAAATCACGAAATTTGGACTTTGAAATCAAGGCTAGTATTTACGAATATGCCGTACTACTTGCACTGCTTTCGATGGTATGTTGGATGTTAATACAGGGAATAAAAAGGAATGGGTAAGCGATTTTTATTACTATTTATTGGCACGATTGGGCACATGGTATTCGCACAACAATGGGTAGACTCGATCCAGGCTGCGCGTGAAGCTTACCATAAAAAAGAGTACAGCACAGCAGAACGTATATACCGCACTCATTACAAAAAAGCAAAAGCTAAAGGAGGGATCGATGAGGAGCTGGCACAAACCGAGTATCGACAACGCAATTTTAAAGGGGCTATTGAATATTATCAGAAAACCTTAAAAACCTCAAAAAAAAGCACTGAAAAAGGGCGCATCAAACACAACCTAGGCAATGCATATTTCGAAGCCGGGGATTACCCCAAAGCGATTGAATCGTACAAAGATGCACTTCGCTTAAATCCAAGCAATGAAAAAACGCGATATAACTTGAGTGAAGCGATACGACGTCAACAAAATAAACAACAAAAGACTCGCAACCAACCCCCTAAAACTCCCAAAAATAAACCGAAACGAGATCCTTCCAACCCGGCCAACAACAATTCCAAAAAAGACAAAAAGAATAATTCAGGTGAATCGCGGTCTGGACAATCCAATTCAAGTAAACTTCACCGAAAAGATGTGGATCGTAAACTGGATGAACTCGCTAAAAAAGAAGGTGAAACTCGACGGAAAATGAACCGTAATAGCGGAAAAAAACAGGTAGAAAATACATCGACTAAAGATTGGTAATGGAAAAACTCTACGCACTTTTATTGTTTTCAATCGCTTATCTAGTCCATGCGCAAAAGCCCATGGTTAAACTCGAGGTTGATCAACTCAAAATCACCCTTGGAAACGAGTTAATTATTACGGTAAAATCAAACATTGAAGGTGAAATCACCATTGACTTTCCTGCTGAATTTGTACGTGGATACAACGTAATGAGTGGTATGGAGCAAGTGGTAGATTACAATACTGGAGCCGTAAATACAATCAGCTATTATTCTCAAAACGGAAGCTTCAAGAAGACCGGTAATTTTGTGGTTGGGCCTGCCTACATTAAACGTGGAAAACATGTATACAAATCAAATGTTGTTCAAGTATCCGTTCAAAAAGAGCGTATAGATCAGGGAAACGGAAGCGTTACTGCCAAGCAACTTAAACAACTGGCATTTGGAACCATTGAAGTGAATAAATACTCCGTGTACGAAGGAGAGCCACTGATCATACAATCGAAAGTATATTCCCGCTTTGCACCCACGAGCATCGAGGATTACCAATCCTACAAGATTGACCAGGGTGTTGAAAAATATAGCCTTGAACAAGCTCAAAACCTGACAGCACGCAAAGAAATTGTTAAAGGTGTTGAAATGTATGCCGTTACTACCGACAAAAACCTGATTTTTCCGAGCGGAAATGGAAATTTACAAATCAACCCGTTCAAATTAGTTTTAAGGCAGAATTATGATGGCTTAGCAGTAGTGTCTACCGGAACCACAATCACTGTTAAATCACTACCCGACGATGCTCCCCGCTCATTTATTGGGTTTGTAGGAACCTTGGATGCGAAATGTAAATACAGCGGTTCTTGCGACAAGAAAGGAGATGTATTAACGCTTGAAGTTGTATTATCAGGTAAAGGAAACCTACACAACGTAGAGACCCCAGTGTTAGACTTGAGCCAAGGATTAATACAGTTTGGAAAACCTTCCGTTGCTGAAGAATTCACCTTTGGTCCACAAGGTGCCGATGGCAAGGTGATATACACCTATCGATTACAGGCGACCAATCCTTCCGAAAAATCCATTAAGCCCCTCGAAATCTCGTATTTCAATCCTGAAAAAGCAGCGTATGTAACGTTGCGTTTAGAAGGATTTAAATCCACCGAAATTCAACCGAATAAGCCCATCAAAAAACAAGGAACCACCACTGTGATTCCATCTGAAAAATCCAATAACAAAATTCAAGAACCGTCCAATCAGGATAACACCATCCTATGGGGGGTGCTTTCATTAGCAGCCGTTGTATTGTTGGGGGCGGTTGGGTTGTTTTACTATCGCCAAAAACCACAACCTGTAGTTAACAAATCGGCAACGAACACAGAAACTTCACCCAAGATTTCTTTACCAACCGTAAACGAACTCGAACAACAATTTAACCTAGCCATGGAATCCGGAGACCTCAATCGCCTGGAATCCGTCCTGTTTACGATTTTAGCCATGGCATTTAAGGAAAATCCTGCGACTCAACACAAGGGTCTACTATTGGATCTTTTACGCGCACGAAACGAAGGCGATTACGAAATGCTTCAAACCTGGTACCTGAAGAATCAACAGGTGAAATACGGGATTAATGCAGAGGCTTTAGATCAAAAAGAATGGTTAGCAGAAGGAGCATCGATATACACACATCTTAAGGGACATTACTTAACTTCGTAAACTTCGCCGTCCTGAACCGCTTCTACGTGTTGAAAAATCTCCATGGCCTCATTCACATGCCCTATGGTATCTCCGTATCTGGAGGAAAAATGACCGAGTAATAACTTTTTGGCACTGCTAGCAACCGCCATCACGGCAGCATCCTTGGCTGTTGAGTGAAATGTCTGTTCCGCACGCTCTTTACGATCGATCAGGAAGGTTGCTTCATGGTACAAG
>DBCM01000100.1 GCA_002293045.1 Flavobacteriales bacterium UBA958
GCACAAATGGTGCGCGACTTTGCTGAAAAAGAAATTAGACCCTACATGATGGATTGGGATCGCGACGAGCACTTTCCTGTAGAAACGATGAAGCGCATGGGAGAATTGGGATTACTCGGCATATTCGTTCCTGAATCTTATGGCGGATCAGGCTTTACTTATTTCGAATATGCTACCGCGCTCATGGAGCTCGGAAGAGTTTGTGGGGGAATTGGCCTCAGTGTTGCTGCGCACAACTCCTTGTGTACCGGTCACATTTACTACCACGGAAACGAAGAACAGAAACAACGGTTTTTACCCAAACTGACCAGTGGTGAATTTATTGGCGCATGGGGCTTAACAGAGCCAAATACCGGGTCTGACGCCATGCGGATGAAAACCACGGCCGTAAAAGAAGGGAATGACTGGATTATTAATGGTGCAAAGAACTGGATTACTCATGGGCTTTCCGGAGATGTAGCTGTTGTGCTTGTAAGAACGGGCGAACTCTTAGACAGTAACGGCATTACCGCGTTTATCATTGAAAAAGGAATGCCCGGGTTTTCGGCAGTTAAAATCAAAGATAAATTCGGAGTACGTGCAAGCGAAACCGCTGAATTAATCTTCGACAATGTGCGAGTCCCTCAAGAAAATGTACTTGGTGAAGTTGGGCAAGGATTTAAACAAGCCATGCAAGTATTAGATGGCGGTAGAATCTCCATTGCAGCACTCAGTTGTGGAATTGCCAGAGGAGCCTTTGAAGCGTCTGTAAAATATGCTAAGGAACGTGAACAATTTGGACAAGCGATTGCAGGATTCCAAGCCATTGCATTTAAACTCGCAGACATGGCTACAGAAATCGAAGCTTCCGAACTCTTAACCTTTCAAGCGGCATACCGAAAAAACAACAAGTTAAGCGTAACCAAAGAAGGAGCTTTTGCAAAATACTTTTCTTCAGAAGTTGCCGTAAAATGTGGCAATGAAGCGGTTCAAATTATGGGAGGCTATGGCTACACTCGAGAGTATCCCGCAGAGAAGTTTTTGAGGGATTCTAAGTTGTTAACCATTGGTGAAGGAACTTCTGAAATTCAAAAATTAGTGATCTCGAGAGATTTAATAAAATAAATTTGGATTTTTAGTGGTTTACCGTATCTTTGCAATCCAAAAAAGTTAGAACATATGCTTATTATTCCGATTAAAGAAGGCGAAAACATTGAACGTGCCCTTAAGAAGTACAAAAAAAAGTTTGAAAAAACAAACGTAATGAAACAACTTCGAGCGCGTAAAGAATTCGAAAAACCATCTATTTCTCGACGTCAAGAAGTAATTCGCGCGGCGTATAAGCAACGTATGCAATCACAACAACTGTAACATTACAACGCATATTTCGTTAAGGGGCCTAGGCCCCTTTTTTATGCTCCAAAAATTCTACGAATATCTGCGCTATGAAAAGCGTTTTTCTGAACACACCCTGGTCGCTTACACTGCAGACTTGGAGCAATTTATGGTCTTTTCTGAAGTAACTTCCCTGCAAGCCATTACCCAATTGAAATCCGTATTTATACGCGGTTGGATTGTTCAACTCATGGAAGAAGGCTATTCCAATAAAAGTGTCAACCGTAAATTGGCTGCCCTACGCACCTTATTCAAATGGTTGAGAAAAGAGGGTGTAAGTACTGAAAATCCAATGTCAAGAATTCGTGGGCCAAAAGTTGAAAAACGACTCCCCTCCTTTGCAAGAGAACAAGAACTGGGCTCAGACCGAACGAAACATTTGTTTAATGACGACTTTGATGGGTTACGCGATGAATTAATGTTGGAATTATTTTATCAGACAGGCATTCGTTTGAGTGAACTTATTGGATTAACCTTGCAAGATATACAGCCGAACAGCATTAAGGTATTGGGGAAACGCAATAAAGAGCGCATCATTCCAATTAGCCCCTTCTTGCACCAAAAAATCCAAGGCTATATCGCTGCGCGGATGGTTTTCCATAAATGTAATCGCTTATTAATTCTTGAAAACGGAAAGCCCCTTTATCCTGCGTTCGTATATCGTAAGATTCACCAAATGCTCGGAACCCTAACCACCTTAGATAAACGTAGTCCGCACGTATTGCGCCATACCTTTGCTACGCACATGCTAAATAACGGGGCTGGACTTGAAACGTTGAAAGCCCTACTTGGACATGCTTCGCTTGCCGCAACACAAGTATACACACACAACTCCTTTGCACAATTAAATCAAATCTACCGGCATGCACATCCCCGGATGAATAAACACTAAGGGTTTAATTTAGGGTTCTTTATATGCCGCTCCGCATCACGTTGCGTTTTCTTATCTAGATTTTTTATCATGGCTTGGGTAAGGTCGATCCCTGTTTGATTGGCAATACAAATGAGTACAAACAAAACATCCGCTAACTCATCGCCTAACTCCTTGTTTTTGTCTGATTCTTTTTCACTTTGTTCGCCATACCTTCGGGCCATAATTCGCGCCACTTCCCCTACTTCTTCGGTAAGCATTGCCATGTTCGTTAAGGGATCAAAATAGCGAACACCGTTCTCTTTAATCCACTGATCAACTAAGGCTTGTGCTTCATCTATTTTCATATGCCTTCATATATTGTTGCACATATTTCCCAATAATATCAAATTCTAAATTCACGCGGTCACCCTGGGCAATTTGATGAAAGGTGGTATGCTCGTATGTATACGGAATAATGCAAACACTGAATTGATTCGCTCGGGCATCAACCACGGTAAGACTTACGCCGTTCACCGTAATGGAACCCTTTTCCACGGTCAATTGATCCCCCTCATAGGTAAATGTATATTTCCAACTCCCTGCTTGGTCTTCTACAGCAGTACAAATTCCAACCGTATCCACATGCCCTTGAACAATGTGTCCATCAAGCCTTCCGTTATGCTGCATACTTCGCTCCAAATTCACTAAATCTCCCACCTTCCAGTCGGCAAGATTTGTTTTCACAATCGTTTCATGTATCGCTGTAACTTGATATTCAGCAGTAGTTGGATTGATATGAACAACGGTCAAACAACACCCGTTATGCGAAACACTTTGGTCGATGTTAAATGACGGCGCTATGGCTGCAGTGAACGTAAGTGTAATATTGTTTTGGTGTTTTTCAATGTGAATCACACGCGCCATTTCCTCAACAATCCCTGTAAACATTCCTACTTGTTTTGATTTATAAATTTGTATCCTACGCCTCGAATCGAATGAAAATATTTGGGGTGTTTTTGATCTCCTTCAAACATCCTTCGAAAAGCGAGCACAAAGTTATCAATTGTTCGGGTAGTTGGATACACATCTTCGCCCCAAACTTTATCTAATATCTCATCTCTGGATAATACACGGTTTTCGTTATCTACAAAAAGCCTTAACAGGGCCATTTCTTTTTTTGATAGGGTTTGAACTTCAGATGTTTGCGTATGAATTACCTCCATAGAATCAAAATTAAGTTCAAACAATCCGAGTGCATAGGTCGTAGCCTGTTTGGGCAAAAGCACCTGAATTCGAAGAATCAACTCTTCCAAATTAAAGGGCTTTGCCAAATAATCATTAGCCCCTGCCTTCAATCCTTCAATTCGATCGGAGGCATTTCCCTTGGCAGATAGAAACAGTATCCCCACCCCGGAGTGCTTTCTGATTTCTTTACATAGTTCAATTCCTGAAAACCCTGGCAACATGTTGTCAAGCATGACCAAATCACAGGAAATAACCTGCTGGATATTATCCATCACTTGCCCTCCATGCGTATAGCACACGGTTTCAAACCCCTCCTTCTTTAAATTGAATACGATAAATTCTAATAAAATCGGGTCGTCTTCAACCACGCATATTTTGGCCATTCTTAAACGTTAAAAATTGTATATTTGTGAGTGAAATTAAACAAAATCCTTTCTCTATGAAAAAACTTTTACTCGGATTTATTTCCTCCGTAGCACTGAGCATTTCTATTCAAGCTCAAGTTCATACATTTTCGCCAGCTGGATTTGGCAAAGAAATCCCGACCACAGAAATTCTAGCACCTAATGTAGTGCAATTAAACCAAGAAGATGCCCTTCGCGACAAACAAGGATTGCTTTACCGTGTTGGGATTGCGCGCACGGTAAATATTTCTCCTCAAAATGCCGGAATTTGGAGCACACTGCCAAATGGCGACCGTCAGTGGAAATTACGCATGCATGCCGAAGGAGCAGAGGCCTTAAGCTTCTTGTTCCAGACCTTTAAACTTTATGGTGGCACAACGCTCGAAATAAAAAATAACAAGGGGGAATTGTTACATTCAATATTAACTCAAAAAGATGTAGAAGATCACTTCATGTATAACGCCGCGCTTTGCAGCGGAGATGAAATGGTCCTGGTTTTAACGGAACCTTTACATGTGACCCCTTCCGAGCTATTTATGGATCGCATCATGTATAACTATCGTTCAACGCAGACAAGCAGTGACGAGAAAATCAATGAATCTGAAGCGTGCGAAGTAAACGTAAATTGTACTCCGGTTGGGGATAACTGGCAAGACGAAAAACGTGGTGTTGCCAGAATTTATGTGGTTGAAGGGAACCAAGCAGGGTGGTGTACAGGCTCATTAGTAAACAACTTAGCCAACGATTGTAAGCCCTTATTTTTAACAGCCTTACATTGCGGGGTAAATTGTAGTGCAGCTGACTTTAATCAATGGAAATTCTACTTTCGTTACGAATCTCCAAACTGCCAAAACCCAAATACTGCTGGAACTCTAGATGATTATTTCATAAATGGATGTGTTAAATTGTCTGACTCTGGTGACGGTGGTGGCTCAACGGGTTCTGACTTTTTGTTGGTGCAACTTGGGACCGTAGCAAACCAAGCATCTACCATTACAACACTTAAATCAGCCAATTTCAATGCCTATTGGAACGGTTGGGATGCCAACAATACCGCAACGACCGGGGGAACAGGAATTCACCACCCCGCAGGTGACATTAAAAAGATCTCTACATTCAGTGGGAATACGGTTTCAAGTACTTGGGGAAGTACGCCAAATACCCATTGGCGCTTAATTTGGACAGCAAATGCCAACGGACACGGAGTTACGGAAGGAGGGTCCTCAGGTTCCCCTATATTTAATAACTCCTCCGGTAGAATTGTTGGTACACTTACTGGTGGTGGGTCTTACTGTAATGCTACAAATCAACCCGATTTTTACGGAAAAGTTTCTTACCACTGGATCTCCAACGGCTCTACGAATAACCGTCGATTGAAGCCCTTCCTAGACCCGGCCAATACGGGTGCGTTAACACAAAATGGTTCAGCAAACCCCTGTGCTTCCGGATCTACCCTATGCATTCCATCGATTTCAAATGCTTGCGATGAGTACATTGGAGGAGTGCAATTGAATACCATAAACAATACAAGTTCCTGCACGGCCGGAGGATATGCCGATTACGGAAACATCTCCACGACCTTGGCCAAAGGGACTGCATACTCGGCAACGATCACTGCTGGAATCACTGGTCAAGCAAATCCTGGGGCTTATACAGATGACGAGATTGCCATTTGGATTGATTACAACAACGATATGGATTTTACCGATGCGGGTGAGCAAGTTGGATATGTATTGGTTGCTACTGGATGGAGTAATGTATTTAATTTCACCGTACCCATGTCTGCCGCTACCGGTGCAGTAAATATGCGTGTTCGTATTTCATATTCTCCAGATGGCGCCATTGATCCATGTGCTGTAGCTACCTACGGAGAAAGCGAAGATTATACGGTCATTATAACCGGTACTGCAGGAGTCAATGAACTTGACGCCAATCTGGTTTCTATTTATCCAAATCC
>DBCM01000023.1 GCA_002293045.1 Flavobacteriales bacterium UBA958
CACGCGCTGCAGCGGGTAGGGGCTCATCACCTTAAAGATAAACAGACTTCTTCATTGAGCGATGGTGAACAACAATTGGTGGGTCTTGCACGGGCCTTAGCGCAAGATACGCCCTACATCTTCTTGGACGAACCTACCGCTTTTTTGGATTTTTATCACCGAAAACAACTCTTTACCTTACTCAAAGAATTGGCCATTTCAGAACAGAAAGGCATTCTCCTTTCAACCCACGACCTCGATTTGGTGCTTGGTTTTGAATTACCCCTATGGTTAGTGCCACAGGATGGGAGCATACGAGCTCATGAACCAATGCAAGGTCGAGAAGCCCTAGAGGCGCTCTTGATTTAGTAGACGAGGATTCGCTTGGCAGGCACGTTCCCTAGACGTACAAAGTAAACCCCCTTGGCGAGTTGACTACTCGAAAAGGTTATGTTTGTTGCGTTAACAACCTCTTGGTTCATCATCCGACCGTGAATATCTTGCAGACTAACGCTTCCGGTATACGGTGTATTCGTGGATATTAGAATGTTATTTTGCGCAGCTTGGTATATCAACTGATAATCAAGCGGTAGCACACTAATAGATCCTTGAAGGGTAATGAAGGAGCTGGTTTCGCAACCTGATGGAGAGAATACCGACACGGAATAATCTCCGCCTAAATCAACCGGTGGTACTAAGGTATCATTGGTTTCTCCTTGCATGATTTGACCGTTCCAATACCATTGATAGGCCGTTCCTGGAGTGGTAGTCCACAAGGTTGACATGTTGTCGTAAAAAATTGTTGCGTTGGTGCCTGAAGGAGTGCAGGTTCCTTGATTTACGGTTCCTATGGTATTATTCAGTTTCCAATTAAAATCAGTTAATGCGAAGCAATCAGAACCTAACACATACTGCAACCATGGATCAAGCAACCAAAATGTTTTCTCCTGTTGTTCGGCCCTTGAAATCGAAATCCCTTGCGATGAGGTTCCTTCGCCAAAATCACAATTAAAATTGGAGTTGGCAAAATAACAATGCGCTCCACCGGTAATGCTCACAAAGGATTTACAGGTTGAGGCGATTCCTTGATATATTGGAATATGGTGTTCAGCTGGAGGGGTTACGCCATCACTAGACCCCGAAAAAATGAGGGCAGGTACGGTGATGTTCCCACAAACACCAATGGCTGTTGGGTTGGTTTCGGCAGGAGCTAATCCCACAATTCCCGCGATATTCGTGTTGTTTGAGGCCGCTAACATCGTGGCACCGCCACCCATAGAATGTCCCATGATAACAGATTTTTGTTTAACCTTTCCGTTGAAAGGGGAACCAGCCGTACTATTGAGTGCTAACATTTTGGTAGATACTAAGGCTAAGTCTTGGCCAAAATCTCCATGGCTCGGGGCTGGAATTAAGCTGCCTTCAGTACGAACAAAGGCCATGATATAGCCTTGTGGTACTAAGTGTTCCCATATGTTTTGATAGGCATCCCAACCCATGGCAAACCCATGACCAAATACAATAACTGGGAATTCAGGGAATGTGGCTACCGGTGTATTTTCTCCAGCGATAAAGGTTGGATAATAAACTTCTGTTTGAATTTGACGACCAGGACCTCCGCCTGAACCAAAACCACCGTTTCGGCTTGGGTCGTTAAAGGTAAGGGTGGTATGTCCGATTTGGTATTGACTAAACGCCCAATATGGCACAAGCATTAAAAGCAGTAGGATCTTCTTCATCCATCAAAGGTATAAAAACTAACCATTATCTCACCCTCCAAATCCGCAAGGGTTCGTGCTTCAAGATGCGCCCATCATTAATTTTATCTACATTTATCTAAAAAACAGACAAATGTTCAAGAAATTACTAAGTTCCCTGATTCTTATATGCTCGATTGGTTGCACGAATGCCCAGGTGGGTGATTGGATAGCGGCCAATCCTGGTTTAGGTATAGATGTGGCTGTGGACCCTTTTAACGACAGTTACACGTGCGGTCAAATTGTTGGGGCTAATAATCAAATTGGCCCGTCTGTAATCAGCAGCAATGGCCTTCAGGATGTTGTGGTACAAAAATATGCGTCTAATGGTGCCTTGTTGTGGGTGAGTCATTTTGGAGGTGCAGGGAGTGATTATTCATCTAAAATTGTTTTCGATGGAGTAAATGCAGTCTGGGTAGTAGGGCACTTCCAGCAAACCATGACAGTTGGTGCTTTTACCCTCGTGTCGAGCGGTGGTTCGGATGTTTTTATTGTGAAATTAGATGCGAGTAATGGGGCGATTTTAATGGCTAAAAAAGGGGGCGGGACTACCAATGATTACGCCATGGACTTAAGTCTTGGGTCAAATGGAAATTTATTTTTCTCTGGAAACTACAACGGTGCATTCGTTTTCCCGGGTGCAAATATTAATTCTGTTGGCAACGGTCACGCGTTTCTATTGGAATTAGATTTAGCAGGAATTCCAGTACAATCATTTGGTATCACGGGCGGGGTTTCTGTGTACACGCACACGGTCGATGTGAACGGTAATATTTACATCGGTGGTTTTTCATCCGCCGCAACGATTGGATTTAATGGATCCGTCCAGTCCATGAATGGTCAGAATCACTTTGTAGCCAAATTCAATGCAACGGGTGTGTTTCAGTTTAATACGCTGTCCCTATTTAATGGCGAGATTTATGGGCTAAGCGCCGACTCCACCGGAAGTATTTATTTCACAGGAAATTTCGATTCTCAAGCGAGTTTTGGTCCTCTTTCTTTGGTGAATGGTGCGAATGATAACGCGCTGCTAGTTAAGATCAATAACAATGGGATGTATTCATGGGCTAAATCATTTGGCGGAAACGGAAACGATCAGGGCTATGATTTGAAATGCAAAAGCAATACGGAGTTATTACTTACGGGCATTTACACTGGAAATATCGTTTTCGGTACTGTGCCATTAGCTGGCGGTGGGAATGCAAGGACGTATTTAGCTCAAATTGACACAAGTGGTCTGGTTACTTCGGTGATTTCTGGTTCTTCCTCCGCATCATCTGTTATTGCGAGTTCAGTAACATGTGCTGGAAATGATATATATGTGTCGGGTTCTGCCTACGGAAACATGAATATGGCGGGTATTTCCTCTTTTGTCCCATCCTCTTTTTTGATAAAAATCGCTGGAAATTCGAATGCTATTTCAGGAAAAGTATTTCAAGATGTAAATAATAATGCCATAATGGATCTTACGGAAGTTGGCTTGCCAAACGCCTTAGTACAGCTAACGAATGGTTCATATCAAGCACTATCTGCAAACAATGGGTTTTATGAAGTTTATGCAAATGCTGGTACGTACGATGTGAACATACCCAATATTCCTTTGTATCATACGCTGAGCACTCCACCCTTGCAAAATGCCATATTTGTTGGTCTAGGTAATATCGATTCACTCAATCATTTCGGACTTGTTCCAACCCCTAATATGCCTGATTTACGTGTGACGCTTACTCCAATGACCGCTCCCAAAGCAGGTTATGTACTCGGTTACATGTTGTCCTACAAAAATGTTGGTACGGTGGCACAAAATGCGACCGTTTTGTTCACGCCTCCTGCAGGGATTAACTTTTTATCTGCATCACCCGCTCCAACGCTTCAAGTCGCAAACAATGTGCAGTGGCAACTAGGTGTTTTGCAGCCTGGGCAACAAGGCGATGTGTTCGTTCAATTTAACATTCCTATTGGAACACCTATAGGGTATCCGCTTGCATCTCAAGTTCAAATTACCCCCTTGATAGGCGATTTAACGGCTAATGATAATGTTTCTAATAGTCAAATTCAGGTCGTTGGCCCTTACGATCCCAATATAAAGTTGGTCGATAAAGACACGCTCTACAATGTATCAAGCGCTGATTGGTTAGAATATACCGTGCATTTTCAAAATGTTGGAAACGATACCGCATACAATGTAGTTATTATTGATACCCTTTCAACGTTTTTAGATTTAGCCTCCTTTGAACTTTTAGCGATGAGTCATCAAGGACTTGAAGTGAACTTTGATGGCCGAATAATGACCTTACGCTTTAATCAAATCATGTTGCCAGATAGCACTACTAACCAAGTAGGTTCGAATGGATTTGTGAAATTTAGGTTAAAACATCCTGCCTCATTTCCTTTTCTTTCAGAAATTAACAATTTCGTCGATATTTACTTTGACTTCAACGACGCTATTCGTACAAATACAGCCACTACCATTCATTTGGATTCCACGCTTTCTCAAATTTTGTCACTTGAACAAAAAGAGGG
>DBCM01000140.1 GCA_002293045.1 Flavobacteriales bacterium UBA958
AAAAAAGTCGGCGTTTGAGATTCACGGAGTAAGTCCAAAGCAAGTATGTGGTAAAGAAATGAATAAACACATAAAACCAGCTTTTAAAGCGCCAGCTGAGGTATAGGGATAAAACTAAGGCAATGGCATTAAAAACCCAATGAATAATGATTGCCCAGCGTCGTTTGATGGTTTTTTCAAGGACAATTTTTTCTGGCTTATTGATTCGGTCCGAACGAACATCAAAGTAATCATTGATTGCATTTCCTGCTCCCGCAATTAAAAGCGTAAAAACCACAAAAAGTACAAATTCAATCGCAGGGATAGTGTTTTTTGTTTGAGACATCCAAACTCCTCCCATCGTAAGCGCTATGATTATCAGATTGATACTGCGGATTAGTCGAAAAAAACTCATTGTTTAATGATTTTATACACGGTTCTCCGGTTCGTTTGATGGGCCTTTTCGCGTTCTGTTTCCGAACCTATTGCAGCGATTTCTGAATCACTAATGATGGGTTCACGTTCCCCAAAGCCCACAAAGGTTAGCCGATTTGCATCAATGCGCTCTACTTGGATTAAATGGGTATATACCGCCTTCGCGCGTTCGGTAGACAATGTTAAGTTGTCCTCCGCATTACCTCGAGTATCGGTATGGCCACCCAATTCAATATGAATGTTTGGATTTGTTCGCAAGAAATTGGCTAGATTATTGAGTTCGATATTCGATTCTTTGCGTAAGGTTGCGCTGTTTAAATCAAAATATATATTCTTTAGAATGTTCGCTGAACCACTGTTCAATGGATTCATGGGAATGTCCAAGTGATAAGACGTTTGATTGGCATTATACGTTAAATCAAACCCCAACGAAGTCATGGCATATCCGTCATACGTCACTTCAATTACATATTGACGATTTGAAGGTAAAGGAACCGTAAACGTACCATTGATCGCATCGGCATTGCTTACGATAATGACCTCACCAGAGGCAATATCTTTCAGTGTAAAATGACCTGGAATTGGATTGTTGCTCTGCGCATCAAAAACACGCCCATCAAAATAATACGTGGTTGTAGGTTGAAATTCTTTCGGGAGTTCAAAATAATAAATATCAAGGTCACCATATCCTCCTGCTCGATCGGATGCGAAAAATGCTAAGTTACCTTCCGCGGAAACAATTAATGAGTTTTCGTCAAATTTCGTGTTAATTGGATACCCCAAGTTTACAGGCTTAGACCAGTTTCCCAAATGATCCATTTGGCTCATAAATATATCTGAACCACCCATTCCGGCATGTCCCCTCGATGCAAAGTATAAGGTTTTTCCATCTGGATGAATACACACAGATTCTTCGGCGAAAGGGGTGTTAATCACATCGGAAAGACGCTCCGCGGCGCCCCACTTTCCTTGTTCCGATAATTTACTCACATAAATATCGCTGTTGCGTTGATCGGCACCCTTGCCCCGTAAGCCTCGCACAAAATATAAGGTTTTACCATCTGCAGCCAAGGAGGGTTGGGTTTCCCAATGATACGAATTAACATCTCCAGGCAGATTTACAGGGTTTGACCATCGAGGACCAATTTTTTGAGTAAAGAACAGATCACAGCTTCCCTTTCCTTTGCGTTGCTCTCCATAGGTCCCGGTTTCGTCGATGCAAGCCACAAAAATCAAACTTCTGCCATCTGCTGAAATGGTTGGCGCACCCTCGTTGTGTTCAGTATTCACATGCTGAGGCATGGGTGTTGCCATGGTCCAAACATTGTCACGATTAATTGACGTGAAAAAGTCTTCTTGGATACTGCTTCCGTAGGGCAAGGCTCGGGTAAACATCAACTCCTTTCCATTCACCGTTAGGGTAGGATAGTATTCCGCAAATTGCGTATTTACTCCTGGGCCTACATTCACGGGATTGAAGGGCTTTGGGTGCTTTATCGCATCAATGGCAAAAAGAGCATTGTCATATATTGAATAACCCGATTTTAAATACTCCTCATTTGCATTGGGGTGATTGATGAAGGATTTAATATTTGTAAGAGCCTTATCGTAGGCGCCTTGGTCTAAGTATAAATCAGCAAGCCGATAAAATGTCATTCCCGTTCTTGAATGATTGGGAGAAACGCGTAGCGCATTTTCAAAATCCCCAATGGCGGCGGATTTATCCCGCAGATTCATGTGGTATTCTCCCCGAAGCACATAGGCCTCCCAAAAATTTGGATCTTTTTTTAGGGCTTTATCTACCAGCTCGATTCCTGCTTTGAAATCGGGCATTCTTGTTTGAGGATCTAACTGCTGCGTTGGGATGAATTGCGCCTGTTTAAAGAGCTTGGTCGCCTTTTTACTCGAGCTACTAAATTGAGCAAACGACAAATGGCTAACAAGCATGCATACAAATACCAAGAGGTTGGTGCGTTCTAATCGATTCATCAAGGAATATTTAGAAATTTATGGGTTTGTAACGATAACCTCCATCGAGGGTTACGTGTTATGAAATCAATGATTTGCTCTTGAAGGTGGTCTTTTTTACTCCATTCGGGTTGTAGATACAGCAAACAATGGTCATTCACGAGTTTGGCATGTTCTTCAGCCCAAGCCAGATCTGAGGGATGGTAAATAACCACCTTCAACTCATTGGCCTTTTCATACGCTTCAGGATGAGGCTTTTTGAATTTTTTAGGAGAAAAGGTATACCAATCTACCGTGCCTTTCAATTCGTAGCAACCCGAGGTTTCTAGGGAAATATATTTGTTTTCCTGGTGAAGCATGTCGGTTAATGTCATTAAATCATGCATGGCGGGCTCTCCGCCCGTGATAACTATAAAATCGAATCCGGAGCTCAGTGCCTTGATTTCTTCCAATGAATAAGCGCTTCCGGCACCCACATCCCAACTTTCCTTTACGTCGCACCAAACACATCCAACATCACATCCAGATAATCGGAGAAAGTACGCTGCACGTCCCGTATGGAACCCTTCACCCTGTAAAGTTCCGAAATGCTCCATGAGTTGATATGCTCGCTGCTCCATATCAACAAATTTAACCTTACTTTACTATGTTTGGCCAAAAAGGTCACCATTTAATCTATCTTTTTATATTTGTTAAAATAAAATGAACAAGCTATGAGAAAGATTACCCTTTGTTTTGCCCTTACCTTATCCTTTTTAAATTATGCTCAGACCCAAATTGGAAACAGTGATTTGGAGCAATGGGAGAATGTTGGTGCTCCTACCGAAGAACCTGTAAACTGGAATAGTTTTAAAACGGGGTCAGGTAATTTTGCTGGATTTGCGAATAAGCAAATAGAGCGATCTTCAAATGTCCGTGCAGGGGCTTCTGGTATGTATTGCGCCCGAATTTGGTCAACCAGCGTTCTTGGAATTGTTGCCAACGGCACCATGACCTGTGGACGAATCAATATGGGAAGTACAACGCCAGCCAACGCAGCGAACTATAATTATTCTTCTACCGCAGATGCGAACTTTTCTGAGACCTGTGTTGATTCTCCGGATTCATTGGTATTTTGGGTAAAATACACGCAAGCAGGTGGTGGCAGTCAAACGGCACGTATTCACGCCATTTTACATGATGCGTTCGATGTGCACGATCCAATTGATGCGAATTCTCAGTCGCACATTATTGCAACTGCGGAATTAAATTATGCCCCAACGGGTGGAAATTGGGAGCGCAAGTCGATTCCATTTACCTATACAGCGAATCCTGGATTATTGCCCGGGTACATATTAGTTACCTTCGCAACCAATTCAACTCCGGGGGGTGGTGCTGCGAATGACGAAGTACTTATCGATGATATTTCACTCGTTTATAATGGCGGTGTTGGACTAGACGAAGCCTCAATCACGCCGATGCATGCGAATTATTCCAATGAGGAATTGAGCTTGTTTGGCCAAACGCAAGGTACCTTAATGGTTTATTCCATGAATGGTGCTGAAGTTTTTAACGGGTTGATTAACGGTAAAGCTACAATTTCTTTAATTGGAGGAATTTACGTGGCTCGACTTATCGACCATAACGGAAATATCTTCTCAACCAAGTTCTCGGTTAACTAAGAACATTGAAGCACGTATTGATTTTATTGGGGCTTGTTTCAACCTTGGTAGGGTACAGTCAGTCCACCGTTAAAGGTATCGTTCGTGGGGAAAACAATGAACCTATAGAAGGCGCAACGCTTGTATATCGAAAAGACATAACTATTGGTGCTCAAACGGATGCGAACGGAGCCTATGAATTGTTCCTTCCGTCAGGTGCAGTGAAAATAGTGGTGCGTTTTTCCGGCATGCGCAACGATACCCTGTCCCTAAATTTAGTACCCGATGAGGTTCTTGAGATGAATGTCACCTTGAAACCCTATAGCATCAAGAAAGATCAAGTAACCGTTTCGGTAGGTAAATTTGATAAGCCCTTAGAAGAACAAACCGTAACCATGGTGGTGATGAAACCGTCGCTCATCGAAAACAAAAACACCCGAAGCATTGAAACTGCTTTGGATCAAACACCCGGTTTAAATATTTTGGATGGTGAGCCTCAAATTAGAGGTGGAAGTGGTTTTACCTTTGGGGTAGGTGCCAAAGTGGCCGTAATTGTTGATGACATGCCAATGCTTTCAGGCGATGCAGGTCGTCCAGAGTGGGGTTTTGTTCCTGTAGAGAATATTAGCCAAGTCGAAATCATTAAAGGAGCAGCAAGTGTACTCTCAGGAAGTTCCGCACTATCAGGATCAATTCACATCCGTACGGCATATCCAACATCCAAGCCCTTGAACAAGGTGAATTTTTACTC
>DBCM01000043.1 GCA_002293045.1 Flavobacteriales bacterium UBA958
GGACAGGGGTCTATTACAGGGACCTTGCGCAACGCCATTTTAACCGGTCATTTAGCACAAGCCTTTTTATTCTGCGGATCACGCGGTGTTGGTAAAACTACCACGGCGCGAATCTTAGCTAAAACCATTAATTGTTTCAACCGCACTCCGCAACTTGAAGCCTGTGATGTCTGCGACTCATGCGTTTCCTTTAATTCGGGAAATTCGCTGAACATCTATGAATTGGATGCTGCATCGAATAACTCAGTGGATGACATCCGTGGATTAATTGAACAAGTGCGCATTGCGCCACAACTCGGAAACTACAAGGTTTACATCATCGATGAGGTTCACATGCTTACTGCAAGTGCCTTTAATGCCTTTCTGAAAACGCTTGAAGAACCGCCCGCACACGCCATCTTCATCCTAGCGACCACAGAAAAGCACAAGATTATTCCTACGATCCTTTCTCGTTGTCAAATCTTTGATTTTAGTCGGATTGCCGTTAAAGACATTGCGGCGCACCTCACGAACATTGCAGAAAAGGAAAACGTTAGCGCAGAACCCGAGGCCTTGCACCTCATCGCCACCAAAGCCGATGGCGCCTTGCGGGACGCCCTATCTATTTTTGATCAATTGGTAACGTTCAGCGGTGGAAACATTAGCTACCAAACGGTATTAACCAACCTTCATGTATTAGATTACGACTATTACTTTAAGATTGTAGACTATTTAAAGAAGGAAGATATTGCGGGCTCGATATTAACCTTGAATGATATTATTGAGAAGGGTTTTGATGGACACCAATTCATTGTTGGCTTAGCGGAACATTTTCGAAACCTACTCATGGCGCAAGATGTACGCACCATTCCCCTACTCGAATTAACCGAACACATTAAGGATCGTTTCAAAGAGCAATCCGGCGCTTGGGAGAAAAACCAACTCACCAGAGCGATGTATTGTTTAAGTAAGGCGGACGTTGCCTACAAAAGCTCGAAAAATCAACGCTTGTTAGTGGAAGTCACCTTAATGGAGTTAGGTTCTTTACAACAAGAGGCTGAAAAAAAAAATCCCTAACGGACCCCATTAGTATTCTCCCATTTGCAGCGCAAAGCCTGCGGCCTCAACAGCCTCAAGAAAAGGCAGTAAAGCCTTCGCTGAGTTTACCGAAAATTGAGCTGGAACAAAAACCGAACACCCTAGATAAACCTACCGGTAGCCTATCCGAAAGTACCTTAAGTATAAAAGCGCAACTCGCGGCACACCGCATGAAAAAAGTGGTGGCAGAAGAAGACCTTCCCCGAAACCAATTCAGTACAGATGCGTTAATTTCATGTACCCGAAAATATGCGCATATCCTGAAAGACTTGGGAAAGGAAACATTTTATCATGCCCTAATCAAGCGAGACCCAAAGCTCTCCGATGAAACCATCACCCTGATCGTTGACAATGAAGTACAAGTTGCTTACATCACCCCCATTCTTCCGGAATTTGTAGAATTTTTAAAAACCGAATTGAAAAACGGATTTCTTGATGTGAACCTAATCGTTACCGAGCAAAACGAATCGGAACAAAAACCTATCACGGGAAAAGACAAGTATCAAGCGCTTGCCCGAAAAAATCCAAACATACATACCTTAAGAAATCGCTTTAACTTAGATATAGAATTTTGATATGGAATTGGTTTATCATGATATTTCACGCATCGACGAAGTAAAATCCTTTATTCAAACATGGGAAGATGGGTCGGACTACATTAGCTGTAATACGTCTGGCTCTACCGGTGCACCGCAACTGATTCAATTATCTAAAAAACAGCTTGCTCATTCCGCGATGCGCACCATTGATTACTTTGGATTAAAGGCAGGAATGAAAGCTGGATTAGCCTTATCGACGGAAGGAATTGCAGGTAAACTCATGGTAATACGATCCATGCTTGCTCACCTAGAGCTTCACGTGCTACCCGTTAAAAAAAATCCACTCGAGGCGGTAGAAACCTCCTTAGACTTTATCGCGCTTGTACCCACACAGGCCATTGCATTTCTGAATGATTCAAAGAACCGTCAGAAAGAAACAACCGTATTAATTGGAGGGGCACCCCTTACCAGTCCACAGCATCAAGCCATATTTAGCTATTGGAAACATGCCTACCAAAGTTATGGAATGACCGAGACTGCATCGCATGTAGCCCTTCGGCACATCACCGCTGAAGAAGACGCTCCGTATCATGCCATGAACGGAATCAGTTTTAACGAAGAAAACTCACACCTGGTAATTTATTGCCGAGATTTTGACAAGGCAGGGGTGCATACCACCGATTGTGTCGAATTGCTTTCCTCAGATTCTTTTAGGTATATTGGAAGGAAGGATTTTGTGATCAATGTAGCGGGCAATAAGGTGCATCCGGAAGCCGTAGAACGAAAATTAAACAGCCATATCGCCGGAGAATTCATGATCATTCCGTTTCCAGATGAAACCTATGGTCAAGGCATTGGATTAGTACTTACTCAAGAAGGGAATACATTATCCGTAGAAGCATTCAAAGCAATCGAAGGGCTGAATGCCTATGAAATCCCGAGAAAACAGACGATCCTAGACCGCTTGGAGCGAAATATCAACGATAAACTAGACCGCAAATCCATGATTGAAGCGGGGAAAACCTATGTCTGGCAGCCAATACTATAAAATACTTGGACTAGAACCCACATCCACTGATGCGGAGGTAAAGCGTCGGTTTCGAGCATTGGCAAAGCAGTACCATCCGGATCGAAATCCCAACCAAGATGCAACAGAAATCTTCCAACGGCTCTTAGATGCCTATGAGCGCATCTTAAAAAAGGATTTCAACGAGGCTAGACCGGTACAAAGCACCCATCGCGGAAAAAGCCAACAAGAACAGCACCGAGAATTCCACAGAAAAGCCTGGGAACGCTATGAACAAATGCGGCGCGAACAAGAAGCATATTCCAAGGAGGTCTATTTTTCACATATTCGTGGATACCGAATGCAATTCAAGCGCATCATTGCTTTGTGTTGCTTTATTTTGCTTTGTGTCTTAGTTGCGGATCAAATACTTCCGTTAAAATCCGTAAATGATCAAGTAGCAAACTATAATTCAACGAGTTATCAAAGTTTCACAGAGGGTTATGTCCATGAAATCACTACGAAATATGGCCATCATTTTTTTGTCGCAAATTACGACCCTCGAGCCTTTAATAAATATCCAACGATCACATATCTTCAAACGGCCATTTCTCGTTCAGATGTTAGCGTAATTCATCAGGGAAAGCCCATAGAAGTACATTTCACCTATTATTGGGCTCGTGGTTTTTTATACGTCATTTTCAGTCTAGGGCTTCTTATTCCCTTTTATAAAAAAGATACCATACTCTTGTATCTTTCCACCTATGCGAGTTTATACCTAGTTTCCGGAATAATACTGAGCTATTTACTACTCAACTATCGGATTCTTTCAATAATTACCCTAGGGAATTGGCCATGACAAAAAAAGAAAAAGCACTGTACATAAAGACTGAATTAGAAAAACTATATCCTGAAACACCGGTCCCACTGGACCATACCGATGCCTATACCTTACTGATTGCTGTGCTGCTCTCAGCCCAATGCACGGACGAACGGGTAAACATTATAACACCCCGTTTATTCGCTAAGGCGAATACCCCTGAGAAAATGGTCTTACTTTCTGTTGCCGAAATCAAGGAAATAATTCGGCCTTGCGGCCTATCTCCAGCGAAATCCAGCGCCATTCATCGGCTCTCGGAATTATTGCTTGAACACCACGATGGCCAAGTACCTGCGTCCTTTGAAGCGCTCGAATCCTTACCGGGTGTTGGACATAAAACAGCCTCTGTGGTGATGGCACAAGCTTTTGGGGTTCCAGCCTTTCCAGTCGATACCCACATTCAACGGCTGCTCACGCGGTGGGGCATTAGCAATGGCAAAAGCGTGGTACAAACCGAACGTGATGCAAAAAAATACTTTCCAAAGGAATGTTGGAATAAATTACATCTACAAATTATATTTTACGGAAGGGCTTACAGTCCGGCGAGAAGTCCCAAGAAATCAATCGACTATATCACGGAAACCATTGGAACCGCAGCTGCAAAAAAAGCACTAAAATAGTTATAAACAACCCGAAAAAAGTACGTCACTTTTTGTACATTTGAGCGTTGGTTAACTTCGACAACCTTCACTCAATTCATCATATCATGGAACCTCAAGATACCTCGCGTAAACCGAGTACACGCGCCAAAGTGGCGACCGCATTCAGCAATGAAATGGGACGTATACCCCCGCAAGCAGTTGACTTGGAGCAAGTGGTATTGGGAGCCATGATGTTGGAACGCAACGCGGTGAACGACACCATCGATATTTTAAATGAGCAAAGTTTCTACGATCCGAAACATCAATACATATTTAAGGCCATTCGGGATTTATTTGCCTCCACAAGTCCGGTAGACTTAGTGACGGTAACGGAGCGTCTCGCTAAAAACGGCGAATTAACGGCCGCCGGTGGGGTTGGTTACGTATCGCAATTAACCAATCGCGTTGCCTCTTCTGCACACATTCAGTACCATGCTCGCATCATCGCTGAAAAATTCATCAAGCGTGAATTAATTCGAGTGAGTACGGAAATCTTAAAAGATGCGTATGACGATACGGTGGATGTGTTTGACTTATTGAATAAATCCGAGACTGGATTGTTTCAAATTGGGGAGAACAACATGACCAAGCAAGTCAATGCCATGTCCAGTGTAGTTAAAGATGCCATTGAAGAAATTGAAAAGGCTCGCGCTACGGGCGATGGAGTTTCAGGGATTCCTTCTGGGTTTATTGAATTGGATAAAATCACCTCGGGTTGGCAACGGTCGGACATGATTGTGGTTGCGGCGCGTCCGGGAATGGGGAAAACTGCTTTTGTACTCTCTGCGGCTAGAAATACGGCTGTACAGCATGGGAAAGGCGTCGCTATTTTCTCTCTAGAGATGTCCTCGGTTCAGTTGGTGAAACGACTGATTGCTGGAGAGGCGAAAATTGACTCTGAAAAACTAAGAAAAGGCGATTTAGCGGATCATGAATTCCATCAATTACATGCCCGAATTCCTAAACTAACAACCGCTCCGATTTTTATTGACGACACACCAGGCTTGAGTATTTTTGATTTTCGTGCAAAATGTCGTCGTTTAAAAGCGCAATACAACATTGAATTGGTGATCATTGACTATTTACAGCTCATGTCGGCCAAGGATGGCAAAAATAATGGCAACCGAGAACAAGAAATTTCTACCATCTCCCGTTCCATTAAGGAGATTGCCAAAGAATTGAATATTCCGATTATTGCCTTGGCACAGTTAAGTCGCTCGGTTGAGCAGCGTGCAGGAGATAAACGACCACTTCTTTCCGACCTTCGTGAATCCGGTGCCATCGAACAAGACGCCGATATCGTATCGTTTTTGTATCGTCCGGAGTACTACAAAATTCTTAAAGATGATTTTGGAAATTCAACCCAAGACATGGCTGAATTCATTATTGCGAAACACAGAAATGGTAAAACAGATACCGTTCGCATGCGCTTTGAAGCAAAATATGCGCGCTTTGAAAACATGAATGATGCAAATTCCATGGGAGACTTTGGTGAAAACAATGCCTCGGCACTTTCCAGTTTCAACGAGGACTCCAACACCATAACGATTCAAAGCAAGATGAATAAACCCGAAAATGACTTCACCTTCGATGGCGATCAAAATGTGCCCTTCTAATGGTTAAAAGACTAGTAATCTTTCTTTGCTTTATTATTTTCAGCTTACGGCTGGGTGCCACACAATTGTTGATCCCTATGGACAACAGTCAGAGCAATCACTTAAAAGCCTACGGAATTGCATACTGGTGCTTAGAAAATGGCGTAGTGATGGAATGGCTCTTGAACTATAAAGGAGGTGCGTTTTTAATTCCGCATTTGCAAGAAATCGAGCGGGAAATAAAAATTCGTGGTGTGAAATATCAGGTACTTACGGATGGACAAGTGAGTGCTATAAAAACGGAGATTGCCAATCCTGAGGTGAATATGGAAGTGATTCAATTGGAAAAAGCACCTAAAATAGCGGTCTACACGCCACCAAACAAGCAGCCTTGGGACGACGCAGTAACGATGGTATTGGAGTATGCGGAGATTAAATACGATAAAATTTATGATTCAGCTATTGTAATGGGCCTCTTACCTAAGTATGACTGGTTACACCTTCACCATGAGGATTTCACAGGACAGTATGGGAAATTTTATGCCTCTGCATCGTTTCAACCCTGGTATAAAGAACAAGTGAAAGTCGCCGAATCCAACGCACGCATGTTGGGATTCAAAAAGGTTTCACAGCTGAAATTGGCGGTGGCTCAAAACATTAAAAATTTCATCATGGGCGGAGGATTCTTGTTCACCATGTGTAGTGGAACAGACAGCTATGACATCGCCTTAAGTGCCAATGGAGTGGACATCTGTGAGAGCATTTATGATGGGGATGCCGCGGACCCCAACGCACAAAATAAGTTAGACTTTACTCGTTCCTTAGCGTTTCAGAATTTCACCTTAAATCGCGATCCGTACTTTTATGAATATTCCAACTTGGATGCATCCAATTTGCGTAATAATTCAACCATTCGAGAACAGGAAGATTACTTTACCTTGTTTGAATATTCTGCCAAGTGGGATGTTGTACCTACCATGCTCACCCAATGCCATACTTCTACTGTGAAAGGATTCATGGGGCAGTCTACTGATTTCCACAAGGAATTTGTTAAACCAAATGTCTTGATCATGGGCGAAACTAAATCCATCGGTACCGCACGTTACTTGCATGGGGAATACGGTCAGGGCATGTGGACATTTTATGGGGGTCACGACCCGGAAGATTATCAACACTTTGTTGGGGACCCACCAACTGATTTAAATTTGCATCCAAATTCACCGGGTTATCGTTTGATTCTCAATAACATATTGTTTCCAGCTGCAAAAAAGAAAAAAAGAAAAACATGATATTTCAGGGAAACTGATGTGAATGTCCTTTTTTTTTAATAAACTTGCATTCGATATCTCTCTAGCGCTTCATCGCGTTTTTTTCACTCATCACTACCTTTATGGATACCAACGAATTATCAGGGAAAAGTTTAAATGATTTACGTGTAATTGCAGCAACTTTGGGGGTTCCAAACGCGCAAACACTCAAAAAAACGGAATTAATCAGTGCCTTAACTGGCAATGTTTCAGAGGCCCCGTCTTCACCCGAAAATACAATACCTGCAGAACGAAGCAAAACACGTCCGCGCAAACCGAAAGTAGAAAACACACCGGCATTAGAATCCTCTCCTACCCTTCCCTTTGAGCCTGAAGATTCTCCCGTACAAGAGGCCGCTGCACAAGCAGCACCTGAAGCGCAGAAAGCAGTCGAAACAACAGAGGAAGCAACACCCGTTAGGCCGGAACGCAAACCGAACCATCCGCCCCAGCACGCGCATCAAACATCACGCGATCGAAAACCATATCAACCACAACAAGCAACTCCTGCAACAGAAGGTGAACAACCCGAACCCGTTAAACCCAAAGAAGACTTATATGATTTAGTTGGGATCGTTACCGCAGAAGGTGTACTTGAAGTGATTCAAGATGGATATGGATTTTTGAGATCATCAGACTATAACTACTTGCCTTCCCCCGATGATATTTACGTAAGTCAAAATCAAATCAAGTTATTTGGACTAAAGACCGGCGATACCGTAAAAGGAACGATCCGTCCACCCAGAGAAGGCGAAAAATATTTTCCTTTGGTTAAAGTGGAGTCCATCAACGGCCGAGACCCTTCGTATATTCGCGACCGTGTGCCTTTTCAATACCTTACTCCCCTATTTCCAGACGAGAAGTTTAAATTAACGGGACATGCACAGGAATCACTTTCTACTCGTGTGATGGACTTATTCGCACCGATTGGAAAAGGACAGCGCGGAATGATTGTGGCGCAACCAAAAACGGGAAAAACGATGTTGTTGAAGGATGTGGCAAACGCTATTGCAGCAAATCATCCTGAAACATACCTCATCGTATTGTTGATTGA
>DBCM01000111.1 GCA_002293045.1 Flavobacteriales bacterium UBA958
ACTTTGGTGACATAACTCACGACATTTTCACAAGAATCATCATAAATCGCATAGTTTACAAGGCCACGTGTAATGTCATCGTATCCATCAAAGATGCCGTTTTCAATTACGGTTGAGTCTTGCGAACAAAAGCAGTTCAAGTTTACTTGATAATTTTTATCCGTTAAATTTTCCAAGTTGTGAATAGTATTATTGCATATGCTGTTGTTGTCGATTATGGTTGTATTTGGATCGTAGGCCAAGACTTGAATACCTATATCATTCCCATTAATTTGGTTTTGACTGATGTTCCCGGCATCTCCGATTTTAATGGCAATGTTGTTATTCGTAAAGATATTGTTGGTTATAGTGCAAGCAGAAGTACCTTCGATACCCGTTCCGTTCCCATCGAAAAAACAATTGTTTACAGTAACACCGGCGGTTTCAGCAAAACCAAATACGTTATTTATAAATTGACTGTTTTCTACTATCCCTGAAGAGCCAATGATGTTGTTTTGATTTCCTGTGAACGTACAGTTATTCACGGAAATATTAGAGCACCATGTAAAGGAACAGAAATTATTAATGAACTGACAATTAGTAGCGTTTAATGATCCATAAAGGAGTTGCGCTGCTTGTCCAACCCCATTGGATTCAAAGGTGCAGTTGTTGTAAATCAAATCAGCATTCAATTGCAAGGCGTAGTTGTTTGAACGAAATAAACACTCATTAAAGGTATAACTCACCCCAGGTTGTGAAATGTCGTTATGAATACCATACCACGAGTTGTGTAATTCAAAGTGGTTCATTTGAACGGTTCCACCTTGACTTCCTTTAATGCGTATACCTTCCCAATTATAAAACCCTATTGTAGTATCGGAACTGGTAAATACAATGGGCGCATTGGTTGTTCCATTCGCAATTAAGTTTCCACGCACTTCTACGTAAATAAAGTTACCGGTATTAAAGGTGTAATCTGCCGAAACAATAACCTCTACACCTGGATCAATGGTGAGTGTACGATTGGGAAATACAACTACGGATCCTGTAACTAAATACGGACTTCCGGCTAAATTCCACGTAGTGTTGGCATAAATTCCACCAGAAACCGAAGTTTGAGCGAATAAGGATACCGACGATACCATGAAGAGCGTAATCAATAATGCTTTCATAGAAATTTCAATTAAAATTTGATAAGTTTCAGAGATACAGGTTGTTCATTCGCACTCGTAACAACATAAAATCCAGTCGAAAGATTCAAGACATCGAATACATTCGTTTCGACGGCGTTCAAGTGAAAAGTTTTTCCTTGCATATCGGTTATGGTGAGTTCCGAAATCGGAGTGTTTGAGAATATATGCAGCTGTTGGTTTACCGGATTTTCAAAGCTAAGATCCATATTAACGGTTGAGGTTGATTCAATGCCTGAAGTCTCGTTGAATTTTAACACCGTAGTTAAAATCGTGGTGCAGGTGGTATCAAATACTTGATAATTGATCAACCCTTTGGTGATATCGTCGTAGCCGTCCAATAAATATTGTTCTATACTGCTAGAATCTAAGCCACAAAAGCAATTGCTAAGGAGGGAATAATTTACATTGGTATTGTTGTCTACATTAAAGTTGATGTTGTTACAAATTTCGTTGTCTTGAACAATCGGAGCGTTTGCTGTACTACTAATATCAGAGATTCGAACACCCCCCATGTTGTTGTTGATTTGATTATTCGTTAGCGACGTGAGTACCGAGATGTTCACGCCCAAGTCATTATACTCGAAAAGATTGTTTTGAATTTGACAGTTGTACGACCCTTGTATCCCAATGGTATTGTCTAAAAAGGTACAGTTCTCTACGATTCCATTGTTTGGTGCACTCAATGCTGAGCCATTATTTTGAAACACACAATCAGCAATATACATGGAGTCAAAAACACCGGCAGAAAAAACAATCCCGTTGGTGTTTTCTTGAAACGTAGTGTTGGTTAACGTAAACGCCGTACTGTATGCATTGATCGCAGTTCCGTTATCCTTGAAGTAACAATTATTTAGGGTAAAATACGACCACCCATATACGGCTACTTCATTACCCCTAAATTGACAATTATTCAACACCACTTCATTTCCTACAGTAATTGCCTCACCGCAATGCGAGAAACGGCAGTTGGTGTATTGGTACAACGAAACAGGAGATTCATAATCAAACGGTGTTGCTGCATTCGAAATCCTAAAGCGATCCGCATTCAATACACCCCCTTGAGAAGATGTACACACAAACCCTTGCCACCCAATGTTTGTGGTGTCTACCAATGCACGAACCGTGATGGGTAATTGATCGGTTCCAACCATGTTTAAGGTGCCCCGAGTTTCAATATATATATTCTGTGCGTTGGTATTGTTGATTAAAATGGTAACGCCCGGTTCAACCGTCAGCGTATTTCCTGGAAAAACAACGATGGACCCGTTGACTTGATATGGACTATTCGCCAATGTCCACGTAGTGTTTTGGTAAATACCGCCAGAAACAATCGTTTGAGCTATAAATTTTACCGTAAATAAGAGCATTCCGGCAAAAAGAAATATTAGTTTATTTTTCATAACCTTGTAACATAATTTATTGGTAATGGTTTACAACTTGAGTAAATACTTATTTATCTTCACACTGCTTTTGGATTGGCTAAGCCATGGGAATTGGGCTCAACAGTCCATGAATAAACCAATATTATCGTACGCATTTGGCCTCCAAAAAATGGATTTTTTTCATCAGGTATCGTTAGGGATTCAACGTCCTAAGATTCGATTTGAACTGCAACAAGGTGTTGGTCAGCGCAGCCTTGCATCAGGGTTGTTGTTGAGTCAAACAGGAGTTCAAGGGGCTTATCGTATTGCGCTTGGAAATTCATCCCTTAATCCATACCTACGTTATGCGTTTGGATGGTTGGGCGTTCCTTTCGGGTATCACTATCATCGGGCGGAGTTCGGTCTTTTGTACGTGAATGAATGCAGCAATACAACAAAATTCCCATGTGATGTGATGTTTTCTACCGGTGTTGGACAAGGCCTCGAAATCCAACCCAAAAGCAGTCGGCACGGGTATTTAGAATATGCAATCAATGTGGGCCTACAGTATGCGTTTAAGTAGTTTGATCGTTTTTTTATTCGCATTTTGGGGCTGTTCCAAAGTAAATAACTCAACGACCAAGATTTTCGGTCATGCGGCCACAGGACTCCAAAATCCAAATGCGATTTACCACGATAATTCCTTGGATGCGATACGCTATGCCGCGTCATTGCCGGGGTGTAGTGGGGTAGAAGTAGATGTTCGAATGGATGCTCAAGGAAAACTCTGGTTGTTCCACGATGAACGCTTAGATGATGAAACCAATTTGTCCGGAACGGTTGAAGGAATGACTACCGACGAATTAATGAGCGGGCACTACAGCACCTTAAAAAAAGAACCCTTGCTGCGCTTAGATCAGGCGACTAACGCGGAGCTTTCTGGGTATACCTTCCTTGATTTAAAAATACCTGATATCACTAAGGTACAGGAGTTTAAGAACGCATTGCTTGGGTTGGATTTAGACACGTCGAAATTCGCATTGATTGTGAGTTCATGGACCTACCTCGAGGAGTTTAACCATGACTTTCAGGTTTTTCTTTCGATTCGCGAAATTGCTGAGCTAACGAGTGGAATGCTTGACAATGAACCAGGGTTTCGAGGGATTTGCATTCGAAGTGCACAAATCAGCAGGGAAGAGATTAATTTCTTGAAATCAATTCACAAAGAAGTGATCTGTTACGAAGTGCGTTCCCCAAAAGGAATAAAAGCGGGATTAAATAAAAACCCTTCGTATCTACTGACAGATGATCTTAAATTAACCTTGGGTCTACTTAATTAGCTTGATTTCTTCGAATCCGCATGTTAATGATCTCAACAAACATCGAAAAGGCGAAGCCAAAGTAGATATATCCTTTAGGAACTTTGTGACCAAATGCTTCAGCCACTAAAAATACACCAATCATGAGTAGAAAACTCAAAGCAATGGTCTTGATGGTTGGGTTACGTTGAATAAAATCACTAATTACGCCAGAGAATCGAATCATAACCAGCATAGAAATCAATACAGACAAATAAACGATGATGATGGGATTCGCATGAAGTTGTTCTTCCATTCCGTTCGTCATACCGATGGCGGAAATCACAGAATCAAAACTAAACACTAAATCTACGAGTACGATTTGGGTTACCACGCTACTGAATGTCATTTCAGTTTTTTCCTCCTTTTTTTCATTTTTTGCTATGCTGTGATGCATCTCCATCGTGCTTTTATAAATTAAAAATACGCCACCAACCAAAAGTACCAGGTCCTCATAATTAAATTCACCAAACCACGGCTCATAAATAGGTTGAATCAAGTGAACCAAAAGACTTAATAAGGCAAGTAAGATAAAGCGTATAATCAATGCCAACGTTAATCCTAAGACCCTTGCTTTGTTTTTACTAGTTTTTACTTTGAGTTTGTCGGTAATGATCGAAATAAAAATAATATTATCAATCCCTAAAACGATTTCTAGAATGGAAAGAAGGAATAAGTACATCCATCCCTGGGGTTGCAATAATATTTCAAAATATTCGGTCATC
>DBCM01000060.1 GCA_002293045.1 Flavobacteriales bacterium UBA958
CCCGATCCAGATGCTGCTAATCCAATGCTTGTTATGGTATTGGTCCAGTTATATTGGGTTCCTGTACCGTTGAAGGTGACTTGGGTACTTGAAGCGCCATTACAAATCACTTGATTGGCAGGGGCAGTAACCACAGGAGTTGGATTGATGGTATACGTAAATGACGTAGGAATGCCTTGACACGAAACACTGTTGTTGGTGAATACCGGAGTTACCGTAACGGTAGCCACACTTGGGTTTGAATTGCTTGCATTCACCGCATTAAATGCAGCAATGGTACCCGTTCCTGAAGCGGCTAAACCAATCGCGTTGTTGGAATTGGTCCAGGTGTAAGAAGTTCCCGTACCTGAAAAAATGCTTGCAGCAGTAGAGGTATTGTTACATACCACTTGATTCGCTACGGCAGTAACGGTTGGCGTTGGATTCACCGTAATGTTAAACGTAGATGTTGACCCAGCGCAGGAAACATTTAAATTGGTGAACGTTGGGGTAATCGTTATTGCAGAAGTAATCGAAGCCGCCCCTGCATTGGTTCCTTGGAACACTGGAATGGTATTCGATCCTGAAGCCGCTAATCCCGTATTTTGATTGTTGTTGGTCCATGCATAACTCGATGCCGTTCCTGCCAGGGTAACCAAGGTAGAATTTGTTCCATTGCAAATCGTTTGATTCGATACCGGATTCGTAACAGGAATTGGATTTACGGTATAAGTAAAGGTTACTGGGATTCCATTGCATCCCACGTTGTTGTTCAAAAATTGCGGCGTAACCGTAACCGTAGCGGTTATCGGATTACTTGTACTGTTTAGGGCATTGAACGCAATAACATTTCCTTGTCCGGATGCCCCCAAGCCTATGGATGTGGTATTGTTGGACCAATTATACACGTTCGCATTCCCGGAAAAAGTCACTGCATTGGTGGATGTATTCGCACAAAGTACTTGATTCGTGGGTGCAGCAACATTTGGCGAAGGATTCACCGTAATGGTGTAACTTACTCCACCCCCTGGACAGGCCAAGGCACCCCCGGTAGCGGCATTTGCAGAAAATTGGACCACCTGAACCACAGCGCTATTGTTTATTAGCGTAAAGGAAGGGATTGTTGATCCTCCGCTTGCGGTGTTAACCCCAGAAATTGAAGCCGGAACCGTAGTTGCCGTCCATGTAATTACTGCATTAGGGGTAGGTGACGAAACCGTCACCAAGGTCGAACTCGTACCCGAACAAATGGTTTGACTCGGAACACTAAAATTCACCTGAGGAGCTGGGTTGACGGTAATCGTGAAGGTTTGTACCGTACCTGGACAACTTACCGCATTATTCAAATAAATGGGTGTAACAGTGATGGTTGCCACAATAGGCGTGGCGGTTAAATTCACCGCAACAAACGACGGAATATTCCCAGAACCTGAAGCCGCTAATCCAATCCCGGGTGTTGAATTCGTCCAATTATATTGGGTTCCGGTCCCCAGAAAAGAAATTGCCGAAGCGGTCGCATTGTTACAAAGCACCACATTGGCAGGAGCTGTTACACTTGGTGTTGGATTTACGTCGATAGTGAATGAAGTGGTGCCGCCATTACAACTTACGCCACCCCCGGTAAATACTGAGGTAACGGTAACCGTGGAAGCAATTGGAGCTGTAGTGCCATTAGTTGCAATAAACGAAGCGATGTTTCCATTTCCAGAAGCTGCTAAACCAACCGCTGCATTGGAATTAGTCCAGGTATAGGAATTCCCTGTTCCACTCAACGTAATGGCAGCGCTGCTTGCCCCATTACATAGGGTTTGACCATTAACTGCCGTTGGTACGGTGTTTGGGTTAACCGTAATGGTAAATAAAGTCGGATTTCCAGTACAGGTAACGCCATTCACTACCACCGAAGAAATTACACTTAACTGAGCGGTTAACGGCGTGTTAGGGCTTGCATTAGCCGCAGTAAAAATCGGAACATTACCAGAACCACTTGCCCCAAGGCCTATTGCCGTATTCGCATTCGTCCATGCAAAGGAAGCTCCAGCCACAGGACTGGTTAAATTCACCACATTCGAAGCGGCTCCGTTACAAAGGGTGATATTACTTACTGGATCTACTGTTGGTGTTGGAATGATTTGAATGTTAAAGGATTGAGTAATCCCTGCACAACTCACCCCATTTGATGTGTAGGTCGGAATAACACTTACCGTTCCCGAAATCGGAGCTGAAGTGCCATTTTGAGCCTGAAAGGAGATGTTTCCACTTCCTGAAGCGGCAAGACCGATGGCCGTATTGGAATTATTCCATGCATAAACAACTCCATTAGGAATGTTATTCGTGAAATTATAGGTTACCGTACTTCCTTGACAAAACGACGCCGATGCTGGACTTGTCATAACCGGATTCGGATTCACGGTAATCAACGCGGACACTGTAGCCCCAGCGCACCCTTGCCCATTGGTTGTTAAGGTAGGAGTAGCCACCACGGTAGATGAAATGGGTGCTGTTCCTGCGTTTACCGCAGTAAATGGCGCAATATTGCCGGTACCTGATGACGCAATTCCTATGACTTGGTTCGTGGAAGTCCACGTAAATACCGTACCAACTTGATTCGATGTGAAATTGATTGCCGTGGAGGGAGCTCCTGCACATATCGTTTGATTCGTTAGCGCAGTGGCAACCGGCGTGGGTAAGATGGTTACAAGAAAGGTATCCGGCACCCCCGGACAGGCAATTCCACCATTACTGAAGGATGGTGTAACCACAATCACTCCAGAAATTGGGCCATTCGTATTGTTTACGCCAGTAAAGCTAATATTCCCAGAACCCGTGCCATTCAAGCCAATAGCGGCATTGGAATTTGTCCAGTTATACACCGTACCGGCAATGTTATTTGGAGAAGTAAACGTCACCGCAACCTGCGTTCCTGCACAAACTTGTTGGTTTTGGGTTGGAGCAACTGTAGGCAATGGATTTACCGTGATGGTGTAGTTACTCGTAGCTCCCGTACACACCACCTGGTTGTTCGTGAAACTTGGCACGACGGAAACCGTGCTCTGAATGGGTAAATTCGTATTATTTGTACCAACAAAAGACGGAACGGTGTTTGAACCCGAAGCAGCTAATCCCGTATTGGTGTTGTTATTGGTCCATGCAAAGGAAGTTCCTGCCACACTGCTTAACACCGTGGTTGCGTTGTTCGTATTTCCCGCACACAACACTTGATTTCCAATGGGCGTTACGGTAGGTACAGGATTAATGGTCAGGGTGTATGTTACGGGACTTCCCGGACAAGTGGTTGCCCCACTAGAGGCACTTGGTGTTACGGTTACAGTCGAAGTAATTGGAACGGTTCCCGCGATCGAAGCATTAAATCCTGGAATGGGTGTTCCCGTTCCGGAAGTTGGTGTTAGACCAACATTCGTACTCATGCTCCACGCATAAGTCGCAGCGGGCACATTCGATGATAAAGGAAGCGATGGGATAGCGACCCCATTGCAATACGTGGCACTCGAGAGGGCATTAGCCGTTGGAATTGGAATGACTGCAATGGAATACGTAGCTGCAGGACCCGCACATACGGTTCCTGCCGTGGAAGCGATCACCGAAAACTGTACGGTCTGAACCGCGTTGTTGGCATTCGTCACATTCGTAAAGGATGGCAAGTTGCCGCTGCCACTCGTTGGGTTGATGTTGGAAATCCCATTCGGTAAGGTTGCTTGCCACGCAAAGGTAACGTTCGGTGTGGTAGAGGAAAAAGTCACTGGAGCCGAATTCGTTCCACTACAAATGGCTTGATTCGCGATGGAAAACGTGGTTACAGGCGCAGGATTGATGGTAATTGAGTAGGTTCCCACGGCCCCACTACACCCATTTGCTGTAGGCGTTACTGTATAATTTAGCGTGTAAGGTGTTGTACCAGAATTATTTATCGTGGCTGCGGGTATTTGACCATTACCATTTGTGGGGAATCCTGTAACTGTTGCCGGAACCGAAGCAGCATTTTGAAGGGCATAGGTAAATCCGCCTCCCGCCACCGCATTGGTATAGGCAGATGCCGCGGTGGTTTGTCCACCACAAATCGTTTGGTTAGCGGAAAGGGTTAGGACGGGGGTTGGGTTGATGTTTATTGTGTAAGAAACTGATGGTCCGCTACATCCATTCCTTGTTGGAGTAACCGTATACGTAACAGTTTGTACTGAAATAGACCCATTGATGATTGCCATGGCAGGTAAATTCCCATTTCCCGTTGCAGAATAACCGGTCACGGTACCTGAACTTGCTACTCCTGTCCACGCGTAAGAGGTTCCTGCAGCATTTGGTGCCCAAGAAACAAGGGTAGAATTTGCACCCGAGCAAATGGTTTGCGTTAACGGACTATTGGTGATCGTAGGGGTAGGATTGATAGTGACAGCAAACGAGGCTGGGGTTCCTGGACAAGCATTGAATGTCGGAGTTACTGTAACTGTGCCAACGATGGTTCCTGGCGCATTATTATTCGTATTGGCAGGAGCTATCCATGAGGCAATTTGTCCATTACCACTGACCGCTAAACCAAGCTGCGCATTGGTATTTGACCATCCAAAGGTGGCGCCGTTTGGATTTGAAACAAACGTCGGTGGAGTAATCGTTACCCCGGGGCAAACAACAATAGGATTAAATGGCCCCACCACGGCGACCGGATTCACATACGCAAGGACTTGTAAGGGAGTGCCGGCGCATGAGGACGCACTTGGAGTAACGGTATACGTGACAATGCCAACAGAGGTTGAATTATTGGTTAAGGCTTGGTTGATCGTAGATGAGGGTGCGGCAGAATTCTGACCTCCAGAAACTCCTGCCCCGTTTGAAGCGGTCCATGTGTATGTTGTTCCGGCAGTAGAAGAACTCAAGGCAATATTGATGTTTTGACCGCTACATACAGTATCGTTACTGATAAAACTCGATGAAGCGATGGGAGATGGATTAATAGTAATCGTATAGTTAGATAATGCCCCAGGACATTGTGCCGGTCCTGATGTAGTCGCCTGAGCTTGAAAAACAACCGAAATTGGTGCGGTAGTATTATTCATTAAATTGGAGAACACAGGGATGCTGGAGGTTCCGGATGTTGGATTCAAATTAAGCAAGCCCGCAGGCACTGCGCCCTGTAAACTCCACGAAAATGTTACCCCAGGAGTGGTGCTGCTTAGATTCACCATAGTGGTATTTTGTCCTGTACAAATGGTCTGGTTTCCTTGAGAAAAAGTGGTTACCGGAGCGGGATTAACGGTTATCGTATATGTGCCTGCCGTTCCATTGCAGTTATTAGCCGTTGGAGTTACTAAATACGTCAACGTAGAGGGGCTCGTTCCCGAATTATTAATGGTTGCTGCTGGTATTTGACCATTGCCTGTGGTTGGATATCCCGCAACCGTTGCAGGAATTGATGCGGGATTTTGAATCGCGTATGAAAAACTACCTCCAGCCACAGAATTCGTATGGGCAGAAACCGTAGTAGTTTGCCCACCACATATGATTTGATTCCCCGAAAGGGTAAGCACTGGCGTTGGATTCACGGTGATCACATACAAAACCGCAGGACCATTGCACCCATTTCTTGAAGGAGTAACTGTATACGTAACCGTTTGACTTGCATTAGAACTATTGACAATAGACATAACTGGCAAATTCCCGTTTCCTGAAGCTGTAAAGCCAGTAACGGTTGCTGCACTCGCAACACCAGTCCAGGCATAGCTAGTTCCTGCAACATTTGGAGTCCAAGTAACTGCCGTAGTATTGACTCCTGAGCAAATGGTTTGACTGAGCGAGTTGTTGGTAATTGTTGGGGTAGGATTGACTGTGACCACGAATGATGCTGGCGTTCCAGGACAATTATTAAATGTTGGGGTTACCGTTATGGTTCCTACTATGGTACCCGGGGTATTGTTATTGGTATTGGAAGGGGCTGTCCACGGGGCAAGCTGACCATTACCCGAGCCTGCTATCCCGAGTTGGATATTGGTGTTAGACCACGCGAAGGTAGCACCGATTGGATTTGAGACGAAGGCAGACGGAGAGATCGTAGATCCAGGGCAAACTGTAATTGGACTGTAAGGACCCACCGTTGCAACAGGCTGAATAATTATGGATGTAGTATCAGCAATTCCTGAACATCCATTTGCAGTAGGTGTAAAAATATAAACTACGGTTTGTGGCGCGTTGGTATTGTTTGAAATGGGGGTGGTCAAGGTAGCGGTATTGCTCCCAGAATTTAAACTGCCGCTGGCCGTGGCTACAACTCCAGCCGGTACAGAGGCGTTCCAAACAAAAGTAGACGGATTAATGCTTGAAGTAACAGTAATAACTGCATTACCTCCAGAGCAGATTGGCCCAACGGATGTTGGAGATGTGGCAATGGGTAGAGGTTTAACCAAAATCGTTGCCGTGGATGTTGCCGCAGTGCAAGGGCCAGCAGGGTCGTTGGTTGTTAATGTCAATACAGCATTGCCCGTAAAACCAGCTGGAGGCGTCCAAGTTGACGTTGCAGAATTTGGATTTGAAAAAGTTCCCCCTACATTTGACGACCAGGTTATACTTGATGCGGCACCACCAAAAGTTCCATTTAATGAAATGGATTGTCCTGCACACATGCCATTTGGATAGGTACTTGCATTGGCCCAAGCATTGGGGTCAAAGTTTACAGTGGTTTGTCCGGTAACCACAGGACATGGCGCTGGGGGCTGAACAGAAGTTAGGGTGAGTACGATACTACCAATAAAATTATTGGGTGGCGTATAGGTAGCATTCAACGTTCCGGAATTAGCCCCCCCACTACCTACTGGATTAAAACTTCCCCCGGCGACATTGGCTGTCCAATACCCATTAGCAACACCGCCTGAAACGTTACCGTTTAAAGCCACGGGTGAATTGGTACAAAACGGACCATACGAACCAGGGTTCACACTTGCAGGATTCACCACGGTAATGTTTTGGTTTACAGTAGTTGGTCCACACTCATTGGTTGCTACAAAGGAAAAAGGAAAGGTACCTGGATTTGGGTAGGTAATTGCTCCAGGGCTTAAGGTATTGGAACTGGTTGGTGAGGGTAAGTTAGCGCCTGGAATGTTGTTGTTGGGGTTAAAATTCCACGCATAGGTTGGCGTTTGATTCGAGTAACAATTATTAACGGTGGCCGAAGGAGTGAATGGAGAACCTAGGCAAATAGACAACGGAGCTGTTAAATTGATTAAAGGAGGCGCTTTTATCGTAACTTGGGTTGTGGTGGTCTTGGGTTGACATCCCAAGGGATTGGTGTTGGAAAAAACAGGGGAGCTCAAACTGTTGGTTAGTTGAATGGTGTAAACACCAGGCCCAGTAAATCCTATCGATGCGTTCAAGGACTGGGCGTTTGTATTATTGTTATAGGCCCAGGCAGGCTGTCCACACTGATTTGGATTGGAAGTAGTAACCGACCACGCGGAAACATTCGTTAAATTACACTGAGCAAGCGTTGATGTATTCTGAAATACTCCCGTAGCGGGTGCGCAGGCAGAGTCAAAGGGTGAAGTAATGTTTACTTGGAAGTCCGGGGTGACACAAATATTAGTGACCGCCGAATCAACACCGCATGGATTGTACGATAATCCTCCCACATACAGTGTCACTTTATAATTTCCTGGCAGTAAAAACGCGAGGTTGATACTGGGTGCACCATTTGTCCATCCTCCGGGTGCTGTCAAATTCACGTTGGGTAGACTGCCTGAACCTATTGACCCCGTGATTGTGACATTTGCATTACTTGCATAAATAGGGCCGGAAGGCCCATAGAGTTTCCATATTCGTTTATATTGCGTATTACATGAATAAGGAGGTACTGGTGGGTTTGCATTAGCATTCCCTTGAACATTAATATTTGTACCTGGTATTGATACATCATTGAACGTGACATTACTTCCCTGACAAACATTGTTGTTGTATGGGTTTAATGAAGGGGTAGTCGTCATTTGCGCATCAGGAGCACTCTGAATATTAATAGGTCCAATGGCACTTGATGAAGAGCCGCAAGCATTGGAACAGGTAATTGATGCCTGAAAGGAATTCTGGTAAGATACTCCATTAATCACAGAAGTTGTTCCACACGAAACTGAATTGAAATTATGAGTAATAGAAGCTGGCGGAGGATGGATATGCGTATATGAACCGCCGTCGTTTACAGCAACAGTGTAGATGGTTCCTGGAGTGTTCTGTCCACCGGGGATAATGTTATAAACAACACTGCCAGGATTACACAAGGTTGGTATACCGCCGGGAGAAATAGTTGCTGTTGGATTTGCACCTGTGTAAAGCATTAAAATCTGTGATTGCGTGCAAGAATTATTATTTTGCTGCACCGTGTAGGTAATGTATGACGTACCGGCAGTAGCATATCCGTGCTGAAAATTAAAATCTCCCACAGGTATGTTTGTTCCTGTATAGGTGTTAGAAGTACCATCCCCCCAATCTATGGTATGTATACTGTTTGGATTTGTTGACGTTGTATTTGAATACAAACAAAGCTGATCCCCGTTGAAAGGATTCGCACATGAAGTGAAATAAGTGACATTATTGAAGGTTGAAGTACCAAAACCACTTCCACAGCCATTATCTAACAGGATATTTAAATTCGGCGAAGGATTGGACGCCTGGACTACCACTTGCATTGGGGTTGATGGCCCGGAATTAATACTCAAAGAAACGGTGTAGGTCCCGGGATTTGCAAAAGTTACAATGTGTGGACCCGCTGTGTTACTTGATGCCGGATTCCCTCCTTGAAATGTCCAGTTGAAAGTATTTCCTCCTGCAGATGTATTTGTAAATAACACCTGAGAACCGGCACACAAAGAAAGCACATTGTTGTTTGCAGCAGGTGACGTTGTAAACGTCGCCGATTGAGAAAACCCGTGCAGCGCTGCAAGCAATGTAAAACCAAGAAAAATACTTCTTAAAAACCTCATTCGAATGTGCATACGAAGGTACACAAAAAAAGGTAGCTTTTCGACGTGTAAATTTATGGATTAATAGAAAAAAATTCTTTGTTACGCGCTCAAAAGCTAAATCATCAAAACAAAGCTAATCCGTTCACGGGTTAGGGAATAATTTTAACGTTGAAATCTTTGGGTGCGCCCTTCGATACGTCCTTCGGACTACTCAGGGACCAGCACCCAGAATTATCCCTACACCCCAAACTGACGCAAGTGATGATCTAAATGCTTATACAGCATGTTAGACCACTCCGCAGCGGAAAGCTGACCCAAACTTAAAGAAGGTATATTTGCTAGTCTTTCCGGGCCAAGACGCTCGATGGCCTCTACATAGGAAATTAAGCGTTGACGCTCTTCAGAAACATCATGCATTCCCGTTCGAATAAACGTAGGTCCTGTGGATAAATTCTTTCGATACGGCTGATCATTGGTCATCGCTTTACGGAAAAACCGCTGCATCAACACGCGCATGATGAAAGGAGGACGATCGGTGTTTTCTCCTAAAATTTGTTGATATGGTAAACAGCAATGGGATAGCATTTGTCCCACGTTCATCTTACCCCACAAAGGCATTTCATTACCCGTCAGGCTATTAATACGCCGAATAAACTCGGTTGTAATTTCTGGAAGAAAAATGTTGGGTAGCATGTTAAGCGATTCTCTCTATGGGTGCCGGTCCCTGAGCTTGTCGAAGGGCGCACCCATAGGGCATTAAAATTACGCCAATACTTCTTTTACCTTATCTGCAGCTTCTTGAAGCAATACCGCTGAATGCACATTCAATCCTGAATCATCAATTAACTTCTTCGCTTCTACGGCATTGGTTCCTTGCAAACGTACAATAATCGGAACTGGAATATGACCGATGTTTTTATAGGCATCCACAATACCTTGTGCTACGCGGTCGCAACGTACAATTCCTCCAAAGATATTTACCAAAATGGCTTTCACATTTGGATCTTTCAAAATGATATGAAATGCTTTTTCTACGCGCTCCGCATTTGCCGTTCCACCTACGTCTAGGAAATTTGCTGGATTACCACCAGACAATTTGATGATGTCCATGGTGGCCATCGCTAGTCCTGCACCATTTACCATGCACCCTACATTTCCGTCTAACTTCACGAAATTCAATCCTGCTTCATCCGCTTCCACTTCTGTTGGATCTTCTTCGTTTTTGTCACGCATTGCCGCATAATCTGGGTGACGCATCAAGCCATTACCATCTAGGGTAACTTTCGCATCTACTGCAATGATTTTATTATCCGATGTTTTGAACAATGGATTGATCTCAAACATGGCCGCATCAATCCCATCGTATGCCTTGTACAACGAAGCAACAAATTTGGTCATTTGCTTGAACGCTTCACCACTCAATCCAAGATTGAAGGCGATCTTACGCGTTTGAAATCCTTGCAATCCAACGCGAGGATCGATGAATTCCTTAAATATTTTCTCTGGCGTATGTTCCGCTACGTGCTCGATGTCCATTCCACCCTCGGTAGAATAAATAATCACGTTCCGGCCTTTCTCACGGTCTAACAATACCGACATGTAAAACTCTTGCGGTTCGGTCTCTCCCGGATAATACACATCCTGAGCAATCAACACTTTATTGACTTTTTTACCTTTACCGTTGGTTTGTAGGGTAACCAAATGTCCGCCAAGGATTCCTTTTACCTTCTCCGCTACTTCACCAATCCCTTTGGCTAGAACAACCCCGTGAGATCCTGTTTCTTCCACGGTACCTTTACCACGACCACCCGCATGGATTTGTGCTTTTATCACATACCATCCCGTACCGGTTTGCTTTGTTAATTCTTCCGCAGCAGCCACTGCATCTGCTACATTTTCAACTACAACCCCTTCTTGAATGGCTACTCCGTAGCTTTTTAAGATTGCTTTTCCTTGGTATTCGTGTAAATTCATATGCTATTTTGGTTGCGTAAAATTAGTGATTTCTATTTGACTGCGTTACGATTGTAATTTATTTTTCCAGCTGCTTGTGTTTTCTCTCGAAGCAAATTCTTTTTCCTTAAAGGCTTTAATATCCTTCCAAATTTGGTCAATACTAAAGGTTAGGGCTCTATGCTCCTCCTCCATCGCTGTATTGACAACCCGAGGATCAGAGAAATAGTGCTTTACAAAATTTGTATCAAAATTTCCAGAAATGAACGCCTCATGCTTCAATACGTATTTTCCGAAATCAAGGGTTGTTTTTACCCCAGAAATCTGATAATCATCGATGGCTTCAATGCACCGTCGAATGGCGTCCTCTCTTGTTTTACCCCAAACCACCAATTTGGCGATCATCGGGTCATAATATATCGGAATATCCATGCCTTCTAAAAAGGCATCATCTACCCGAACGGAACGGCCCGAAGGAATACGATACCGGTTAAGCGTTCCAATATCCGGAATGAATCCGTTTAGGGTATCTTCTGCATACACACGAATTTCAATGGCGTGTCCGTTAATGCTTAATTCTTCCTGTGTTTTTGGCAACTTTTCGCCACGAGCAACTCTGATTTGCCATTCCACGAGGTCTGTTCCAGTAATTTCTTCAGTCACCGGGTGTTCCACCTGAAGCCGTGTATTCATTTCTAAAAAATAGAACTTCAACTCCGCGTCCAATAAAAACTCAACCGTACCCGCACCTGAATAATTACATGCTTTACATACATTGACCGCGGCCTCCCCCATTTGTTTGCGCAATTCAGGGGTTACTACGGCACTTGGCGCTTCTTCGATCACCTTTTGATGTCTGCGCTGAATCGAACATTCACGTTCAAACAAATACACTACGTTCCCATGGTTATCTGCAAACACTTGAATCTCAATGTGTCGAGGCTTGGTTACAAATTTTTCTATAAATACCGCATCATCACCAAAGGAAGACCGGGCCTCACTTTGTGCGGTATGCATTTGTTCTTCGAATTCTTCTTCACGTTCCACCAAGCGCATGCCTTTTCCGCCTCCACCAGCCGAAGCTTTAATTAAGACCGGATATCCAATGCTTGCGGCAATTTCCTTCCCAAGTTCCACGCTTGCTACGGCTTCATCAACTCCAGGAACCAACGGAACACCAAATTCCTTCACTGCTTGTTTGGCACTTAATTTATCGCCCATGACCTCCATTGATTCTGGAGATGGACCGATTAATGTGATTCCTGCCTCCTTTAATTTTCGTGCGAAGCCAGCATTTTCAGATAAAAAACCATAGCCAGGATGCACACCATCCACACCCAGCTCCTTGCATGCTTGAATGATCGCGTCCTGACGTAAATAGGATTCCGAGGAAGGGCTTGCTCCCAAATACACGGATTCATCTGCTTCTAATACATGGGGGGCGAAACGATCAGCATCGCTATATACCGCTACACTTTTAATATCCATTTTCTTTAAGGTTCTTAACACCCTACGTGCAATTTCACCTCGATTTGCTACCAGTACTTTATTCATTTTCTTCTTTATTTTCTACGCTTGGCACCGGAGCCGTTGGAGCTCCGACAGGCGGTAATTTAGTTTGACGTTTCTTACGTTTGAATTTTACGACTTTATTTTCTTTAGATCGAAACACATCTAAAAACGATTGCAAGAGTACAAAATCTTTTGCGCTATTGAAATCTTCATGGTAGGAAAGTCCAGCACCCTGTGTAAAGGCGCCTGCATTTTCTTTGACCGTATTGGTGTTTGAACGATTGAAGGCATTGACTCGGAAGGTGCCGGATTCGTTGACCAGGTACTCAATACTCACATCGCCTACTAATCCCCCCATGGAAGCAGCACTTCCCGTAGTGTTTTGAACGCCGAAACTTCCCGTAACGACCAAACGCTCATTTGCGAAGGACTTCTGAACCGAGGTAGAAAGGTTATCTGAACCCAAATCCATTTTAACTTGATAACTTTTTGACATTTGAGAAAGCGCTTGATTGATTTGGCTTTCAAAAAGGTCAATGGCGGCGGATTCATTAGCAGAATTCGTGCCTTTCAGGGGTTGAAACTTACTAAACAACATTAAGGAAAAAAACTGGCGATTGAGCTCATCTTTATCTTCATTGATCCGATTGATGAGTGCTTTACCTGCCTCAGAGGCTTTGGGTGCAGAAACTTCGAACCCGATATTCGGTTTCACCAAGGTTCCCGTTAAATTCAGCAAACAAAGGGCGTCTTGCTTTGCCAACGTTTGATCGGTTTGTTCGGGCGTAAGCTCCAACATATTGGCGTTTTTCACTTGGTAGGAAGTGAGTACCTTGAGGTCTGCGTTGTACACATCCCCGGACCAATTAATGGTGCCTTCAACAATTTCAAAAGGTTTTCTAGCCGGACCCATCGTGAAATTATACATGCTTCCGGGTAAAATAGTCAATCCGCCATCTAAGCGCATTTGGTTGTATGCATCCAATTTTAAATTGAGTTTTCCTTCCGTTTTTGCTTTGATTTCATCCTGTGTTTGCTCGTTAAATACCAACCGAACTTCAGCGTCTGGGGTTATATCAAAGAACATATCCAGGTTAACTCCGGTGAAATCAATCCGGTCTTCGATGACCTCAGAATCTTGGTCTTCCGAGACAAAATGGATAATGGATTGATCCTCTAATTCTGACGTACCATACATTGGAAAGATCAATTTCGTGCCTTTCCGTGTTTTAACATTTACTGAAACGTCCATGTTGTTTCCGTATCCGGAAATATTTGCAGTTCCGCGCCCATAGGCTTTTCCGTAATAGACATCGCCTTCTTTGTATTTTGTGTTTAGCAACATAAACTTATCAATTTTCCCGCTCGAATTCGCACTCAATGCATGGTGATAATCTTCCTCAAAATCGATATCTACGTTATAATTAAACTTACTGAAATTCGTATGGTATACCGCTCCATTTATGGTAGCTATATTGCCATCAGCATCTCGAATTGGAAGTTTGTTGATGATAAACCCATCCTCCTCTACCTTTATTTTTCCATTCATGGTGTATCGACATCCCAGGAGTGAAAAATTTGCTGCCGCGTCTTTCAGGGACAGTGAACCTTGGAGTCGAGGGGTATCTGGCGTTCCTTTCACATCGATGAATCCATTGAGTTTACCTTCCACCTTATCCAGCACATCGGGATCCATAAACGCATTCGTAAATGAAATATCTGTATTCTGTAAATCCAAACGAAGCGAAAGGTTTTCGGAAGGCACATTCGTTAGATACGTTCCTGAAAAATCTAACGTTTTCATTCCCCGGTACGCCAAGGTTCCCTTCAACCCAACAGATGACAATGCGTCGTTATAATTGGCATCTACATGAATATCCCCCACTTCTTCATTATCAATAAAAAAGGAAGAAACATCCACGTTCGAGGAGAGTGTTGGGTCTCCATATGGATTTGCCAATCCTACAGACCCGTTAACCTTTCCAGCCAATTCAAGCTCTAAATTGAACATCGTTGATAAATCGGAGAGATCTAAATTCGTTAGGCGTAGGCTAAGTACGTCATTTCTATTTTCTGATAGGCAACCATCCGCTTCTATGCGTTGATTCTTCTGGTCGCTCCGCAGCTTAAAGGCAGTAGTTTGTACATGTTTATCGTTTACTACCAAATCGCTTCCCGCATCTAAATACCATTTAAAACCATTGATTGAAAATCGGGACTGATCAAAAAGCAAATCAAAATCGTTGCCGGAAAGCATGGTTGTTTTCCAACGAATGCGAGACTCATTCAAACGGCCTTGATCCCAACCCAAACTTGAATTTAACCTCCCGTCAATTCCTGTTGTTAAAAAACTAAGGTCATGAAAAATCAATGAATCGCCAGCATCGAATTGATTGACCAACAGGTTTGCGGTTACGCCGGAGGAATTTACGCGCTGTTGCAAATTAATTCCTTCAAAGTGAAGACTATCGTAAGAAATTTGGTTCGAGGTGAGTTGTACACCAAATAAATCCTGATCGGAATCAAATTTCACAATGAGCTCTGTATTTGCAGCAAGCTCCAATCCAGGAAGAAACAAATCCGTTACCGCCTTTAAATTTTTTACAACCACCCTCGCATCCATTTCATTATTCACTGATCCTCGGACAGGTTTATCGGATTGCACCAAGCTCGGGACGACCCGAGAGATTCCAAACAACACATCATCTCGGATGGTCTTTGGATCAATCTTACCTTTGAAATCCAAATCTGCCAAAGGACTGCGAAGGGTTAATAATTCCTGCTCTTTTGAATGAGTAAAATCGAGCGTGGCGGATGGGATTGCGATTTCCTTTCCCTCTTCTAAGTAGTTGAATTGATTTACCGTCAAGCCTCCCTCAAACCGATCAAAGGAGGAGCCATTCATGCGAATCGTACATGCCCCAGCTAAGGTGGTGGTTTTTGACTCCGCAAAGCCAAGATGACCCAAATCAAGCTTTTCAACCGCTAAGGTCGCCCGATAATTGGGCAGGCCTTTCACATTGAATTCACCTTCTACTGTAGCTTTTGCATGAGGATCATCAAGTTGTATTTTACCAGTTAATACGGCGCCATTTAATTGTATTTCTTTCAAGGCTACCTTATGATACATATACCCTTGGGCTTCGATTTCACTAAAATATCCAGAGCCTTTGGTTAAGCTGTAGCCCTCTTTCAGGACGTCAAATGTGGAAAATTTAAGGGTGCCGTGCAGCATTCCCACTTCGGGTACTCCAAGAATTTCTCCCAATTGAACATGGTTTAGGGCAAGCGCCACACTATCGGGTCGCAAATTTAGTATTCCAGTGTTGCTTCCCAATACATCAAACCTCATGGGAGCGCGTAAATCTACACTTCCCTTTTCTGTTCGAATGGCAAGGGGCTGCAAAGTCAACATTCCGCGTTTACCATCTACCACCATGTTACTAAAGCGTATGGTTCCTAAACGACTCAGTTCAGCACCTAAGTTTAGGAAGGTTCCGTCGGGGAGTCTTACCTTACCCAATTCTGCCATGTCAATGGTTGCTTGACGTATGTTTTCCCGAACCGGGTAGGCAGCGAAATCCGAAAAATCCGGTAAATCGAGGTCTCCGCGCAGGAAGGTATTTTTTCTTAAACGCAGGTCTAGGTTCTTGATTTTAAAATGATTCACCACATTGTAAAGCGTTCCGCTGAGTTTTATCTGCTCATTCATCCCCTTCATTTCAGGAACAAAAAATGCCACATCTGCCAAATTAACGCTGCTGGGTTGAATGGAGATATTAAACTGTACCTTATTGTTGAAATCCGATAACGCGGAAGGGTCCGAATAGGAATACCCAATTTCAGAGGCATGAATTTCAGAACGGTTTAATTTGAGGTATACGTCATTAAATTTCAAGCCTGAGTCACTGATGATAACCTTGGCCTTTAGGGCCTTAACCCAAAGCCCGGATTGGTCTTTCGTGTGAAAATCCGCTACATTAAATGAAGTAATCGGACCGTCATTATAAAAATCAGCACCCGTTAAATTGACATGCTTGAGTGCTACGTGGTTAAAATCAAGCCCCGATTTCATCCTTGGAATCCGAAAATCGTCATACCTCAACTTGGTGTCTCGCATAGAAATCTTGCGCAGTGAAACCTTAAACTTCGCCGTGGAAGTACTGGGTTCATCGGAGGCGAAATAGTCAGCAATAAACTGAAAATTCATATTCCCCGTTGGATTTTCTGCATACACCCACACCTCTCCCCTGTCAAGAATAAGCTCATCAATGCTAACGTGTTGCGCCCCAAAATCCTTAAGCAACACCTCTAAACTTCGAATAGATACCAAACGCTTGTCTGATAAATCGTGAATCAAAACGTCTTCCAAGTACACCCGATTAAATAGTGTAATATCGACTTTGCCGATTTGAACCTTAGTTTTCCATTCCTTTGAGAAAAAGGAGGTGGCCTGCTTGGCAAGATACGATTGAACGGTAGAGGTCCGAATTAAAAAGGCAAACAGAATAACGGCAATCAAGATCCACTCAAAGAAAACCCCTAAGGTTCTGCCAAGGATTTTAATTACTTTTGCCATGCGTGAACAAAATTAATCATTGCATTGAATAATCCGTTGATTTTAGGAATTGAATCGTCTTGTGACGATACCTCTGCTGCCGTTCTGAAAGGAACGCAAATTCTCGCGAATATTACACACACCCAGTTGATCCACGAGCAATACGGGGGTGTGGTGCCAGAATTGGCCAGCAGGGCACACATCGAGCATATTGTTCCCGTAGTAAAAAGGGCGCTCGATACAGCCCAAATCTCTGTAAATGAAATAGATGCCATTGCCTTTACCCAAGGCCCCGGTTTGATGGGTTCACTCGTGGTTGGAACTTCCTTTGCGAAGGGGCTTGCATTGGCATTAAACAAACCCTTAATCGGGGTGCATCACATGAAAGCACATATTTTAAGTCATTTCATCACGCATGAAGGAATGACAGCGCCAAGTTTTCCATTCCTATGCTTAACTGTGAGCGGTGGTCATACCCAAATTGTGGTGGTTCATGATGCATTAAACATGGAAATCATAGGAAAAACAATCGATGATGCCGCAGGAGAGGCCTTTGATAAAGCCGCAAAAATGTTGGGATTACCCTATCCCGGCGGACCACTGATCGACCAATACGCGCAAGCAGGAGATCCGAATGTATACGCTTTTGCGGAACCCAACATCCCAGCATTGAATTTTAGTTTTAGTGGCCTAAAAACATCAATATTATATTTCTTGAAAAAAGAAGTGGCAAAAGACTCGGATTTTGTGGCTTCGAATTTGAACAATCTCTGCGCGTCAATTCAGCACAGCATTACGGAAATCTTGGTTAAAAAACTGAAAAAAGCGCAGCAACAAACCGGAATAACCTGCATTGCTGTGAGTGGCGGGGTCTCGGTTAACCGTGGATTACGAGCCAAACTTCACGCGTGGCAGCGCGAGCAACCACAGCTTTCAATTCACTTAGCGCATCCATCCTTTTGCACAGACAACGCTGCGATGATCGCAATCGCCGGATCGTTTTTATTGGAAGCGGGCATTACCCATGACCAAAAGATTGCTGCAAATGCAAAATTGCCCTGGTAAATTTGGAAGTTTAAAAAAATTTATTATCTTCCAAGGAACAAATTACACACCTATGTTTCTAGAAATCCAAGAAATCCAAAAGGAGCAAGTTCCTTTATGCACCTACGAAAAAACAAGTGCAATTCCCCAAGAGAGCAACCTGGTATTGAAACTCCGAAACGCAATGATTTTAGGAAACACGCATCGAAGTAAAGTTTCCATTGTTTTTTGCGACGACGAGGGGCCCAAAAAAGTAACGACCACCGTTTGGGCAGTAGGGGAAACATTCATAACCCTAAAGGGAGGAGTTTGGATTCCGATATCGAAAATTGTAGATATTATTTTTTAACTTCGCGACATGCGTCGTGTAGTTCAACTTTTCCTTTTCGCCTCTTGCTTATTTTTATTTTCTGCTCCACTCAAGGCACAAAACCATGTTGTCTGGAATGCGGTTTGGGATAAGCTTTCCAAAGAGGTAGTAATCAAAGGAACCATTGACCCAACGTGGCACTTGTACTCCCCAAAAACGGACCCAAACCTTGGACCGATCGCATTAAGTGTCACGTTTAATAACATTAAAGGCATCAAGAAAATTGGGAGTTTAGAATTTTTAACAACACCCGTAGCGCATCAAGATGACAATTTTGGAGGAATGGTTTACATTTGGGAAAATCAGCTTGAAATACACCAAAAATTCCGCGTAAAAAAGTCGGGAGTTATCACACTCACCCTCAATTACATGGTTTGCGATGAAACCAAGTGTATTCCGCCGATTGATGTGCCTTTAACGATACAAATTAACAACTAATTATGAGGTATTTTTTATCTATCTGCTTACTGATTTTAAGTATAGCAGCATTTGCACAAGGCTCTTGGCAAGACCACATAAAATGGAAATTCAGTGTAGAAAAAATCGACAGCAGCCATGCATACATTGTTGGAAAAGCGACCCTTTACAATCATTTTCATATTTTCTCAGTAAACCACGACCCTCAAAAAGCAGATTTTACCGGGACACCCACCACCTTTGACATCAAAGCCAATAAGAATTTTAAATTGGTTGGGAAAATTAAGGATGGCAGTGCCCCAAAAAAGTTTGTTGATGAATTAGGTGAGCAATTATACTTTGAAGGTAGCGCAACCTTTAAGCAACAGATTGAAATATTGAGTAACGAAGCGTTTAGCATACCTTTCACCTATAGTTTTCAAATCTGTGATGCAGCGGGATGTATTTTCCCTCCTGCACAAGATGCAAGCATAAAGATAAGTGGATACAAAAGCGCCTTGACTTCCGCGAATGCCCCCCAAGAAACACCACAAGACAGCAGCACAACCACTGCCTCTACAGGTGAAAATAAGCCAGGAGACACCATGGATCAGAAAGATAAGGAACAAAAAGCTCCTAAAAAACCTAACACCCTATGGTGGACTTTTTGGGCAGGATTTGGCGGTGGATTATTTGCCTTGTTAACGCCTTGCATGTTCCCCATGATCCCTATGACGGTAACGTTCTTTACTAAGCAATCCAAAACACGCGCTGAAGGCATCATCAAAGCACTTGTTTATGGCGTGTCTATTGTGGTGATTTATGTTACTTCAGGTATTCTGTTTACGGCAGTTTTAGGAACCACGGGACTAAATGACCTATCCACGAACATTTGGATGAACCTTGTGTTCTTCGCAATCTTTATGGTGTTCGCCTTCTCATTTCTAGGGGCCTTTGAAATACAATTACCCAGCAAATGGGTCAATAAAATGGACAAGCAAGCGGATCGAGGAGGATATATTGGCATCTTCTTCATGGCCTTTACCCTTGGATTAGTTTCTTTTTCGTGTACCGGACCAATCATCGGAAGTCTCTTAGTTACTGCGTCAACTACCGGGTCCTATCTTACACCTGCTATGGGCATGGGAGGTTTCTCACTGGCGCTTGCTATTCCCTTTACCTTGTTTGCTATTTTCCCAAGTTGGTTAAACTCCCTTCCACAATCCGGAGGCTGGTTAAACTCCGTAAAAGTGGTTCTCGGTCTTCTTGAAATCGCCTTGGCAATGAAATTCTTATCGGCTGTGGACATGGCCTACCATTGGGATATCCTCACTCGTGAATGGTTTGTGGGTTCCTGGTTTGTAATATTCCTCATTATGGGCTTGTATCTACTTGGAAAGATTCGTTTCTCTCACGATTCTCCCGTGGAAAAATTAAGCGTTCCAAGGTTCATGTTCGCATTCGTCGCGCTGGTCTTTTCGGTATACTTATTTACTGGAATGTTTGGACACCCACTCAAATTAATTGATGGAATCGCTCCCCCAAGAACCCATTCAGAAGATAACTTCCGCTTCAATAACGGCGGACTTGATACGGGGATAAAACAAGATTCAATTACCGATAAGTATACCTCAGACATGCACCCTGTAGGCGACGGTTCCATTTTGGTATTCCATGATTTATTCAAAGGAAGAGCCTACGCCAAAGAGCGGAACTTGCCTATTCTGATGGATTTCACAGGCCATGCCTGTCAGAATTGTCGGAAAACAGAATCTACGGTTTGGACCAACGACGAAATTCGTCCCCTACTTCAAAAGAATTTCGTGATTATCTCGCTGTACGTCGATGACCATGAACCACTTCCTGAAAACGAGCAGCGCTACTCCAAAGAATTGGGTGGAAAAATTCGCGACGTTGGAAACAAATGGGCCGAGTACGAAGTAATTAATTACAAAAGCTTCCAACAACCGCTCTACGTGGTAACGGATCATGAAGGCAAGGACCTTACTGAAACCATTGGATATACGCCAGAAATCGAGAGCTACAAGAACTTCTTATTGAAAGGAATCGAAAAGTTTAAGCAGTAAATGAAACTGTGTATTGCGGAAAAACCGAGTGTCGCACGAGATTTGGCTCAAATTCTGGGCGCCTCCACTCGGAAAGAGGGGTATTTTGAAGGAAATGGATATTGGGTGAGTTGGACCTTTGGTCATTTATGTACCTTAAAAGAACCTGAAGATTACAACCCACACTGGAAACAGTGGCGGGTGGAAGATTTACCCATTTCCCCGGAACAATTTGGCATTAAGGTAATCAAAGACGAAGGTGTACAGCGACAATTTAATGTGCTCAAATCCCTGGTAGCACAATGTGAAGAAGTAATCAATTGCGGGGATGCGGGTCAAGAAGGTGAATTGATTCAACGCTGGGTACTCTTGAAAGCAGGGTGTAAGGTTCCCGTAAAGCGCTTGTGGATCTCTTCCCTCACCGATGAAGCCATCAAAGAAGGGTTTTCTAAACTTAAAAATGGGGAAGAATTCGATAATTTGTTTGCTGCAGGAAATTCCCGTGCCATCGGCGATTGGATGCTCGGCATCAATGGAACGCGACTCTACACCAAGAAATTTGCCCCAGCAAAAATGACCTTATCCGTTGGAAGGGTGCAAACCCCTACCCTCGCCATGATTGTTCAGCGGCAAAAGGAAATCAATGCATTTAAATCCGAGACCTATTGGGAACTGAAAACGATGTACAGAGAAACGGAATTCCTTTGTCAAATTGAGCGCTTAAAGACGGAAGAAAAAGCCAAGAAAGGGGTGGAATACCTGAAAGATAAGCCCTTTAAAATTACCTCCTTTGAACAAAAGGAAGGAAAAGAAGGGAATCCGAGATTGTACGACTTAACTTCATTGCAAGTAGATGGAAACAAGCGTTACGGATTTAGCGCTGATGAAACACTTAAGCACGTTCAAAGCCTTTACGAGAAAAAACTGGTGACCTACCCACGGGTTGACACCACCTACCTCTCCGAAGACCTTCACCCCAAAATACCCAATGTATTAAAAGGGCTCAGAGATTACAGTAGATTTACTGAATCTTTGTTGGAAAAGCCGATTCCTAAAACAAAAGCGATTTTCGACAACAGCAAGGTAACCGACCACCACGCGATCATTCCTACGGGAATTGTTCCCTCAGGAATTTCACCGGATGAATTTAAAATATATGATTTAATCGCTCGCCGCTTAATTGCTGCTTTTTATCCAGAATGCAAGGTTTCAAATACCACCGTAATGGGGCAAGTAGATCAATTAGCATTTAAAGCAACGGGGAAGCAAGTTTTAGATAAAGGTTGGCGAGTGGTCTATGAAGACCTCGATCAAAAAGTGCAGAAAAAAAGTGAATCTGAAGATAAAATCTTACCCCTCTTTACCGAAGGCGAAGAAGGTCCGCATGAACCCTTTATGCACCAAGGAAAAACCTCAGCGCCAAAACCCTATACCGAAGCTACACTCCTCAGAGCCATGGAAACCGCTGGGAAACTGGTTGAGGATGAGGAAATGCGTGAATTAATGAAGGAAAATGGGATTGGAAGACCTTCAACCCGATCTGCCATTATTGAAACCTTGTTCAAACGAAAGTACATCGAGAAAAAGAAAAAGAACCTCATCGCCACGGATACCGGCATGCATTTAATTGACACCATTAAAAGCGACCTGCTCAAAAGTCCTGAACTTACTGGTCAATGGGAGCATAAATTACGCCAAATGGAACGTGGACTTTACGATCCCAAGCAATTCAAAGCAGAGCTTTTTCAAATGGTCCGAGAATTAACGGACGAGGTAATCTTTGGAAATTAATCCTGTTTCACAAAGGGCTTAACGGATCTTGTTCCATCAGTAAAGTTGGCTATAACCCGATACGTACCACGTGCCAATCCGCTAATGTTAAGGGAAGAAAGCGCGCTCTGTATTGGACATTCCATCACCATACGTCCTGCAGCATCTACGATGCATACAGATGATGCGATACCATGAGAGAATTCAACATTCAAGCGTTCGTTCGCTGGATTTGGATAAAGCACCCAATTGCTTCCGCTGACTTCATTCAATGAAGCATTATCCACAACCACTTCAAGATTAAGGGTATCAGAACAATGATCGTTGTTGGCTATTAAGGTCACCGGATAAGTACCAGGAAGCGTATACAAATGGGTTGGAGTGGCTTGTGTAGAAGACGTATTATCCCCAAAATTCCAACTGTATTGGGTCGCGTTATTGGAGGCATTGGTAACCACAGTTGCTGTCATTCCTAGGGTGGAAATACTCGCTGCTGCTGTCACTTGTTCCATAAGTAAGGCAACTGGCGCTCTTGGACTGACACACGGATCCTTGATCACTTCCCAGTCATAGAAATAGTAATAAAAAACAGCGCCAGCACTGGACCCTGTGATAGAAATCAATCCGGGGATTTGGTAGGGATAGGAAGCACCCGTATTGTTGCGGTATAGGTTCATCTGCGCGCCACCAATGCGGTAATTGACTCCTGGCTCCAGATGAAAATTCAAAGATATTCGGGACCCACCGGACGGAATATTGAGAAACCTCGAATCCAATTGGTTCCCACTTTCGTCCCACAAGGTTATCGTTCGATCCCCAGTTGATCCAGCATTTACCCAGGCAGAAACTATCGTTAGGGGTTCATTAACCGTAAAAATCTGGTATTGTGTAGTAGCGTTGTTGTGTTGTCCCCCTGTTCCAAAGCTATTATTCAATGGACCCACATAAAGCACGGGATTTGTCTCAACATTTTCAACCCATAGGGTATCTGTTTGCGCCAAAAACATCGAATAATAAGCCCCAGTATCCAATAAGTTACCATCAATAGCTGCATCGAAATAGCGAATTTCTCCATTAGCCGTAGCCTGAACAGTAACGCTGTCGGGGGAACACAAAATTACCCCATTAGCAAGGGGAGCATCAGGACGATCAATGGTAATGTAATTTTGAAGGGCAAAAGTGTCAGAACCAATATTATTTGAAGCAATCAAAGTAACGGTGTAGGTGCCGTCTTGCTGATAAATATGCGTTGGATTCTGTAGCGTTGATGCACTCCCGTCACCAAAATTCCAATTCCAGGCATTTGGTCCTCCCGTTGTTTGATCTTCAAACGTAATTTCACCCGTACAACTTGTGGTAGCGTCGGCCTGAAAATCGGCCACTGGAGGATTGCTGGGAATTTGACAGGCCCAGGTCATCACAAAACCCGCATTGGTAACATAAGTATCGGAAAAGAATTTTAAGGTAATTGCCCCATAAGTGCTCTGTATGGTTCCTCCGTTTGGTAAGGTATTACCCGTGTATTGTCCAATCAAAGGGCTGGTATTGGTCGGGCCATCATAGATGTAGAGATAATCGTAGTTCAATTCCAAATCGAACAAGGAAAAATTCAAGGTAACTGAGGCTGCTCCAGCAGGGGCAATCGTAATTTCACTGGTAACTAAGTCCTGGTAGTTGGAAGCAACACCTCCCGGATCGAATAAGGTTCCCGTGCATGAGTTTTGGGTTTGATTCAATCCCGCCGGATTCATAGTGATTGCACAAGGCAAGCTTGGGTCCACATTAATGTAATCCACCAAGGTCAACGTATCTGTACCACACGCCCCGCCACTTGCAATTAAGGAAACCGAATACAAGCCCGGCGATTGATAGGTATGCGAAGGATTTAACAAAGACGATGTAGTGCCATCGCCAAAATTCCATTGAAAGGTCCCTGCATTAAAACTCTCGTTCGTAAAATTAACGAGGGCAGGTGCCTGACAATAATCTTGAAACGCGGTTGAAAAATCTGCATTGACGGTATAAGAAAAGGCAGGTCCAACCCCTACCGCATGCCACGCGTTGGTGGTACTCATTACCTCTGGAGAACATGCACCGAACAAATCAATAGCCGACTGCACCGCATAAAAACGTGCATCTTGATAATCTGAATTCGGCGTTAAATAAAAGGTGTTATTGCGAAAAGCGATGCGCGATGCATTTACAATACCCAAGCCGCTCACATTGTAGGCGTTATTGATATCGTTGGTACCCGTGCCGCCCACTGTGAGTAAATAAAACCAAAAATTCTGAACTCCAGAATTTGTATGAACCCCACCATTATCTTGGGTTCCAGTATAATAGTGAGTGCCTAAATAAGTATCTGGGTCCGAAAATGCGTTCGGGTTACTCATACTACGGATTCCATTTCCATTAGGGGTTGCATCCTCCCCCATAATCCAATTTAACTGGTTGTTATTGGCAAAAGACTCCACAGAAACCCCGAAAATATCCGAAAACGATTCATTCAATGCCCCTGATTCATTCGCATAAACCAAATTGGAGGTATTTGAGGTCAGACCATGTGCAATTTCATGGGCTGTAATATCAATGGCCGTTAGTGGTGTGAAGGTCGTTCCGTTTCCATCTCCATAGGTCATGCGTTGACCATCCCAAAAAGCATTATTGTAATTGGTATTGTAATGCATGTAGCTTTTCAATAAAAACCCATTCCCATCGATGCTATTTCGGTTGTGGATTTGCCAAAAATAATCATAGGTCATTTCCGCTCCCCAATGCGCATCACCGGCATAATGGTCTTGATTGACCGTGTTATTCCAATAATTATCTGCATCAATAAAATCAACTGCTGCACCGTAATTTGACGTGTTATTTAAGTCAAAGGTTTGAATTCCATTTCCCCTTCCCGTTTCACGAAGCCTAAATTGAGATGCAAAAAAATCTGCCACGATCGGACGATTGCCCGAATAGGCTGTAACTGCAATGCCGTTGCTGTCCGCTGTATGTATTCTATTTTCCGAAGCGACAACGCTGTTGGTATGGGCATCAATGTAAATGAACTGTCTGGACAAGGGTTCGTCTGCATATACATCTATTCCATAAACTAACGTGGTTGTTTTACCTGAGGGGTTCGTGTACCACATCAATTGCGGTGCAGGATAATAGCTGGCCTGGTTTCCATGTTCCATTTTGAGTAAGGCTTCTTCTTCTGGCATCTCCCACTTGTAGCGCGTTGCATGCACATGATTCAGCGCGGTCTCTATCACTTGGTCGCTTGAAATGGAGGGCGTAATCGAACCTGAAACTTTATCCAGTGCCGCATTCACAGAAACCAAAAAACTCCCATTCATGTGAATTTTAATGGCGTTATGGCGAATGGGAATGCCTTTGAAGTTCAATGCATAGGTGTAGTGCATCCAACCCATCTGATCCTTGATCTTGTCCGAGAGAATGACTGAATATTCTTCAGGTAAGTCAAATAACTCCCGAATGAATTTACTGTGTTCCTCCAGATCCACCGTTACTTTTCCGTCGAATTTCACGAAGCGCGGAAACGTCTCGTTCGGCAGTTTCCATTCTTGGATTATGTGATTTTTGGTACTAATTTGAGTTTGTGCCGTCAATTGAACGGACATAAAAAGGACGAGTAGGAAGGAAAAAAACTTCATGACGTAGATTAGGTTCATAAAGTTATGAAAAGGAAAGCAGTTTACATGCGCTCTGGCGCATTTATCCCCAAAATGGTTAACCCAGTTTTTAACACCTTAGCAACATTCATGGAAATCAAGATCCGTGCGGCGCGCAACCCTACGTTAGATTCATTTAAAATCGGACTTTGCTGATAGAAGGAATTATATGCTTTAGTGACTTCATACAGATAATTTGCCAACACGGCTGGAGAATAATTGTCTGCCGCTTCAGCAATCGTTTGAGGAAAGGTAGCGAGTAATTTGATGAGCTCAATTTCTCCGGATTCAATCACCAGCGTGGACTCATCGAATTGGGTTAATCCTGCTTTTCGCAATAAGGAATTAATTCGGGCGTGGGTATATTGAATAAAGGGACCCGTATTTCCAGTTAAATCGATCGATTCCTCCGGATTGAATAACATTCGTTTTTTCGGGTCAACTTTCAATAAATAATATTTCAAGCCTCCCATTCCAATCGATTCGAAAAGTACGCTGCGTTCCTTTTCTGATAACTCAGCAATCTGACCGCGTTCTTGTGTCATTACTGTTGCTGCATTTACCACCTCTTCCATGAGGTCATCCGCATCGACCACGGTACCTTCCCTAGATTTCATTTTCCCAGAAGGTAAATCTACCATGCCATAAGACAAATGGAAACAATCGGCTGCCCAAGCATACCCTAACTTTTGTAGGATTAAAAACAACACCTTGAAGTGATAATCTTGTTCATTCCCCACCGTATAAACGATTCCAGATAAGGCTGGATAATCATGAAAACGTTCAATGGCCGTTCCTATGTCTTGTGTTATGTATACGGCTGTACCATCGGCGCGAAGCACCAATTTTTCATCTAAGCCATCGGGTGTTAAATCAATCCAAATACTGCCATCGGGTTTTTGATAAAACACACCGCGTGCTAAGCCGTCCATCACCTGGTCCTTACCCAGTAAAAACGTATCACTTTCGTAATACAATTTATCAAAATCTACCCCCATGCGTTGATAGGTCACGTCAAACCCTTCGTAAACCCAACCGTTCATGGTAGACCACAATAAATAAGTTTCTGGATCCCTTCCCTCCCATCGCACCAGCATGTCTTGGGCTGCTCTTAGAATTTCGGTTTCATTCTTGGCGAGCTCCTTGATTTTATCGGAAATGGCCGCTTGTGCCTTTTCATCTTTTCCAACGAGCGCATGAACTAATTCTTGATATTTTTCGGGCACTGCCGCAGACGTGTTGGAGAAATCTCCGGCATTCCAACGGGCCAGGATCTCTTTAACTTCAAGCTGCAAATGCTTTTCAAACTCCACATAATACTTACCAACTAACTTATCCCCTTTGAGCCCAGAATTAGCGGGAGTTTCGCGTTCGCCATTGGATTGGATTGGAGCAAAGCGATGCCAAGCCAGCATGCTTTTACAAATATGAATTCCGCGATCGTTAATTACTTGGGTTTTGATGACTTGATGTCCGTGTGCTTTTTTTAATCGCGCCACTGCATAGCCAAGGAAAATATTTCTAAGGTGACCTAAATGCAGCGGTTTATTGGTGTTGGGCGAAGCATATTCTACCATCACCATAGGCTTAGAATCAGGTGCAGCAATCCCAAACGAATCGTTGTGATGGATGGCAACGAGTTGATCCGTCCATAGCGTCTCGGAAAAAACAAAATTTAAGAATCCTTGAATCACCTCGTAATCCGCAACAAAGGAAACCTCCGATTTCACATGCTTACCAATACGTTCTGCAACCTCTGCAGGTGGCAATTGAAGCGCTTTAGCAAAGGGAAAAACCATTAAGGTTACGTCACCACGAACGCCTTTGCGGGTCGGTTGAAACTGAATCCACGATGGATTAATATCGATTCCTAACCATTCCTTTCCTTTAGTTAAAAGGATATCCTTCAACGCTACTTCCATGATTCAATTAAGGTACGTGTACAATGGGTGATTAACTCGAGGGCTACCTCGGCCATTCTATTTTTTTTCTCGTCGAGAGTTGGATTCACTTCCACGAATTCCAAGGCAACTAACTTGGGCGAGCGACACAATCCTTCGAGGAGTGATTTTGCTTCTTGAACCGTTAAGCCATTGGCAACCGGAGTACCTGTGCCAAAGGACGTTTCAACGGGATCCATCGAATCTACATCAAAAGAAACATACATTATATCACAGGCATCCAATTGATGGGTGATTTGTTCCAAGGCTTTTTGAACACCAAAGGACCGAACCTTCTCTACCGTGATGTTGGTAATGTGTTCTGCATTAATTACGGCCTCTTCTTCCGCTTCCGAACTGCGTACGCCAACATAGATTAAATCGGAGAACTTAACAGAATTACTTTTTAATTGGGTCCATTGAAGGGATGTTTCGATGTCTACGTGATTGCGTTGGCATTGCAGGTTATCGACACCCAAGGCAGTTGCAAGGGGCATGCCGTGCAAGTTACCCGACGGCGTAGTGTAAGGCGAGTGTAAATCCGCATGGGCATCTATCCAAACCACGCCGATGCGTTTATCAGGGAAAGCGGCTTTCAACCCATGTAAGGTACCCCCTGCGGAAGCGTGGTCACCTGCTAAGATAAACGGAAACCGATTGGCTTGAATATGCGAAACCAAGGCGGAAGAAACCGTTTGATATACGCGTTGCATCCCGTCAATGCGCTTCGCTAAGGGATAAATAATCGGTCGATCAAGAAGGTGATTAACGTCTGGAAGTGTTTCGCAGGAAAACTCGGTAAACAATGAATTTCCTTGCATTCTAGAAGCGGCTTGAATCGCATATGGACCTAAGGATGCACCCCGAGTTCCTGCCCCTAATTCCGAGGGGTTTATAATAAGTTGGATCGTTTTGCTCATGGCGGGTTCCGTTGAACAGGAACTATACAAAGATACAAAAGTTGAACAGCTAACGAAAAGAAAACTTTCAAGATTAGCTGAAAGGCTGTATATTCGCACTCATCTCGGGGATGTAGCTCAGTTGGCTAGAGCGCTTGACTGGCAGTCAAGAGGTCGTCGGTTCGAGCCCGATCTTCTCCACGTAGAAA
>DBCM01000099.1 GCA_002293045.1 Flavobacteriales bacterium UBA958
CACAACAAGGACTTCCATGACTTTCCGAGATTCCAATGCGCCAAATCTGCTTCACCAAAATGCCACATGGAATAGCCGAGAAAAGAAAGTAGCCCGATCCAAGGACTGATGTAAAATAATCCGAGGATCAGCGCACCAAGCGCTACATAGACAAACACATAGCCCAGCATGTTCCACCTGTAAGGTTGGCGGAGTGCATGCAGATGATCTAAGGCGCCATGAGGGATTCCGAGCACCAAGAATCCGATCGCTAATGCCCAATATCCGATGTGCATTACGTCAAGAGTCTGGAGCAGCAGCAGCAGTACGGTGGCTACGAGCAGCGGAGATAAAAGCCTCGAACTTCGCCAAACGGCATCTTTAAGTGCAGCCCTAACAAACAAACCAAAGGGCAAACTCCTTAGGATTTGAAGATCTTCCGTCACCGTACTTCGCTCGTCCAAAAACTTGAAAACTGAGTTTGCTGAATTCCGTTTAAACAGTTGAGTAAAAATCAAACTGCCACTCTCCGGTTGATCGCGAAGCAATTGCAACAATAACCGATCATAGTAAGAAAAGCGGATTTTTGTTCGCGGGTTGAGTGTCGCTTGTCCTTTCATTTCACGCACCACCTGTTGCGCATAACTCAGAGAGCGTTCGAAGGAATACCCTGTACTGGGTTTCAACATGCCCGCGCGTTCCCCGGTATTAATCCAGGTTCGGGTAGATTTGTTAACCGAAATGTCATTACAAAACATTGGAATCACCCCCTGTTCTCGCGTTTCAATCTCATAGCCAATGGAGCGTTCTTCTAAATACGTTTTCAAAGCTTGTGTTGCCAGTTCCGAAGAAATGTTCTCTTCCCCAAACCGGGTAATTTCAACCAAAGCTCGGTGCGCATCAAAAGGCAAAACGTACATAAATTGTGTCGCTCCGTCTTGCTGCACCTTAAAATCCATCATCGTAAAACACGCAGGATCAAACACTGCGGCTTGGGAAGCAATTTCCCACCCGTAAAAACTTTGGAACAAACGCGATTCACTCACGTGCGCTGGGGAGTATTTGGGCGGACGGTTATCAAACACATACCGAGTGTGAAAAGAAACTCCCCCGATGCTTAACTTCGCAAAATCGTCCTCAAACGCAGGCTCCTCCTCGTAACGCGCTTCAATGGTAAATACCTGTTCCTTGGCTAAAATCGATCGTGCTTGATCAGTCAATCCCTTTCCTGAAATTCGATAATATCGCAAGGGCTCAAGTTCCTGCACCGTATCGCCTGCCAATACCTTGGTCCATTGATGTTCCACTAACCCGAATAAGAACGAACTTCGAACCCGTTCAGGATCCATCCAAAAACAAAAAGTCCGATTGTTGGTGCCATTGGAATCTGGTTCGATCACAAGAATGTGCTTTCCAGCAAGTAATCCCTCCTCCGCGAGCTGAAGCAGCATCAAGGAATTTCCGCAACCAAGGCCTAAAAACGCATAATCAATGTAAGTGCTCGAAGTAGATTTCATGAATTCGTTGGAGGACTAAATGTAGTGGTAAATTTTCGTTCGCTAAGTCTTTATGTGTTAATCGACCACATTATCTGTAACCAAATTAACAATTCTAATTATCTTTGTATTGTATTTCGAACCTTAAATGGTACCAACCGAGTGAAGACACCACGGTGGTAAAACGATACGGACTGTAATGTCAAAATAAACGTTGGTTTACCCTTAAGCTTGAAATGCAACTAAGTTTATTCACGTTTAAATTTAATTGTATGAAAAAACAAGTGATTGTTTGGTTAAAAAATGGCATGATTGCCAAGATGAATGCGCAGCTTATTGCTGCAACAACCCACCAGGTTGCTTTTCCGAGTACCACTGTTGATTTACCCCTACTCATTGAAGTAAGTCATCATGGATTAACCACCCTCCTCGACCTCAGCGGATTCAAAGATTGTGTGGTACTTCAGTTTGGGGAAGACCGATATTTCACAGGGGCTACCTATTGTCAAAACCGAAATACCGGCGCTTTTATGATTCAATCTCAAGCGCGGTTTATTGTCTTAATCCCGCTTCCGCTCCCCTTTCACTTAGAGGAAACAGAAGAAATCATGATTAAAGAAATCGAAGCATGAGTTCGCACGATGTGTTACCCCTGAGCGCAGAAAAGTGCGCTCAGGGGTATGGAATCTTTCCTTATGTAATATTGCGGCTCAACGGCGGTGTCTACATGCAATTTCCCGTTCATTTTTATGAAGAAAAAAATCCCGAGAAACCAGGCTTACGCGTTCGAGTAGATTCGCTCGCCAACGAGAAACTAAATTTTAGCAGCTTATTCAATGTGGTTAGGCAATTCCATCAGCAAATCAATCCAGTGGAGGCAAAGGCTTTGAAAATGTGTTTGGTCCTTGCGCCCTATGCAGCGTATTTCTTTGAGGACAATGCATTCACGTTTTCAGATGAAATACCAGAAGGCGGGAATTTAATTGATTCCAACTATATGGTGCTCGCCTTAAATTCAGCTCACTTTGTAACCGATTAATCAGCATTAACGTACTGAATCAGAACTCTGATATTTCTATTAAAACCGAATGATTTTTTGCGTTTTTTCGCCAAGGGATGAAGTCAGTTTAAGGAAGGATATACCCGGTGCCAAATAAGGCGCTAAATTAATGTAATAGGTGCCTGCGGGTAAGGTTTCCTCATGGTAATATTCATAAACCAACTTGCCAAACGTATCAAATAAGGACAAGGAAACTTTCGTGGATTGAGTTAAGACCAAATTCGATTGGGTAAACCAACCCTCTTCTGTCACATGAGGCATTGACATTCCCAAAACCTGGACTTCTGCTAACTCGAAATTACGGTAAGGTAAATTAATGTTATCCCAATGGGCATAGGCTAGAAATAATTTTCCCTCCGAATATTGATCATTACGTTCTGCTATCCATGTAGGATACCATATTCTTTCCGGACTTCCGGGATTGGCTAAAATTAAGTGCGCCTCTTCCCAATGCTCTAAATCGTATGAATAGGTATAGTAAATGCCTTTATCTGCCCAATCATGGTAAGCTAACATCCAAACTCCTAGGGGTTTATAATATATTAGTGATGGATTCCCTCCGGTATATTTCCCTTTTGAGAACGATAGTGCGTCCCCTTTTCCACCGAGTCCGGAAGTAACAAAGGAACCCTTGTAATACTTTTTCCAGGTCCCCGGTTTACCAAGCGCATCCTTCGATTCAGCCATACCAATTCCATCAGGACATACATAATATGCTAACCATCGGTTATTTATACTGTCTCTTACGACAGAAAAATCACCTGTACCACCCCATGCTGGAGAAAACGGTTTTTCTAACCATGAAGTAAGAATTTGGCCATTTTTAATCCAAGTTTTTCCCCCATCAAAGCTCTCACATTGCGCGGCAGATTTCCATGCGATTTTTTCTATATTCTCATATCCTGCGAATTCATGATCTTCCGCGTGATAAAAACCTAGCCAATGTGAATCTGTAATCCTAAAGACCGAATACAACCAAGCACCGCCATTATCAAAGCTACCAGGCGCCCCCTTAGCCAATACCATTCCCCATAGGGAATCCTGATGTATAAGATCTGAACCTGAACTTATGTAACTTTCATACCCCGCCCAAACCTGAATCTGAACAGAATCATTTAAAGCGAAGTAGGAAATATGCCCGTCAGGATATCCAGGATAAATAGGAATCCCAGGGTCTGAAACCACTGTTGCACCAGTCAAGATCACAACCTGAGCAAAACCAGACAGGCTGACACTAAAAATTATACAAGCAAAAAGTAAGGCTCTGAATCGAAGCAATCGCATCTATAATTAGCTGTAATGACATAAGTTTATCCTGTTAAAAGTAACCAAAAAAAAATCATAACGTTCTCCTTTTATGAAATACCTCTCCTTCATTGTACTCGCCATAGGTGTTAAAAGCCTCGCTCAAGATTATACCATTTTAGAACATAATCAACACATAAACATAATGGCCCTCCCGATGCTCAATACGCCCTATCGCGAATGTAATTTGAGTATTCTTCCGAATGGAAAAAGCCTTTACTTCATGAGTACACGAGCAGGACTTGGCGGTGCAGCAGGAAACGGTGACCTCTATCAAAGTGATTTCATCAACGGACAATGGGAGGATCCTATCCCAATATCATCAATAAATACAGTTTCTGGAGAAGATGAACCCACCTTTAGCGCAGACGGGTCGACCATGTATTATCAAAGCTGGGCAGGAGATTGGGTAACAATGGGAGGACCCTACTACCAAGCAAACTTTAGGAATGGAATCTGGGAGAAGAAAGGAAGCATGGGAATGAACATCAACCGGTTTTTCGCGCTTCAATCAAAAGCCAATATGGGGTACGGAACGGATGGCATGGCCGTTTCCGCCGATGGAACGTTATTTATCGTGGCTTGCGGACCAGATTATAGGGGTCCTATGGATTTATACTACAGCATAAAAGGCAATCAAGGATGGTCATTCCCTAAAATCATGGGCGTATCAACCCCAGGAGATGAACGTTCGGTGTTCATTGCC
>DBCM01000110.1 GCA_002293045.1 Flavobacteriales bacterium UBA958
TTGCAGGCATACCATTTCTAGATCGCGGGTGACCTCCGGAACTTCTTCCTTCTCCACCACCCATCGGGTGATCCACTGGATTCATCACTACCCCTCGCACACGTGGACGACGTCCTAACCAACGAGAACGACCCGCCTTCCCTGAGCGCTCGAGGTTGTGCTCTCCATTTGAAACCACACCAACAGTTGCTAAACAGGTTACTAAAACCATTCGTGTTTCGCCGCTAGGCATTTTAACTACTGCAAACTTACCTTCACGAGCGTTTAACTGACCATAGGTTCCTGCACCTCGTGCGATTGAACCTCCTTTACCCGGCATCAGTTCAATATTGTGTATCAAGGTACCAAGTGGAACATCTGATAAGTACATCGCATTTCCAACATTTGGAGTGGCTGTTCTTCCTGCAGTTACCGTGTCTCCTACTTTCAATCCATTTGGTGCAATGATGTAACGCTTCTCTCCGTCGGCATAATATAACAACGCTATGTTCGCTGTACGATTTGGATCGTACTCAATTGCTTTTACCGTAGCCGGGATATCAAACTTATTTCGTTTGAAATCAACGATTCGATACTTTTGTTTGTGTCCTCCACCAATGTAACGCATTGTCATACGTCCATCGTTATTACGGCCACCAGACTTTGTTCCGCCTTTTACAAGACTTTTCTCTGGTTTTGATGCGGTAATTACCGACATGTCTATTGCCACTTTGTGACGTTGACCAGGAGTTGTTGGTTTAAACTTTCTAACGCTCATTGCTCAATTAATAGTTGTTAAACAAATCAATGGTTTCACCATCTTTGATTGAAACTACAGCCTTCTTCCATTGTTTGCTTCGTTGCTCAACAATGCCTTTGTTTGTAAATTTCACAGAAGATTTTCCACCGCCATAATTTTGTGTACGTACATCTGTGACGTGTACTCCGTACATTTTCTCGACAGCATGCTTTATTTCAAGCTTATTTGCCTTGCGATCCACTTCAAAAGTGAATGCATTTCTCGCTTCGGAAGCAAAGGTTGCTTTCTCAGTGATTATCGGCTTTCTAATTATTCCTTGCATGACCCTGGATTAATTTAAAATTTCTTCAATACGACTAATCGCCGATTGGGTTACTAATACTTTACGCGCATTCAATACATCATAGGTATTAAAAGACTCAACGGTTACTACCTTAACTTTCTTCAAGTTTCTTGAAGCCAAATAAACGTTGTCATTCTTATCTCCTAGGATCAATAATACTTTCTGGTTATCTAAAGACAAGGCAGATACCATAGAAACAAAATCTTTTGTTTTGATCGCATCCATACTCACATCTTCTAACACCATCAAGGCATCATTCTTCATTTGATAAGAAAATGCTGACTTTCGCGCTAATCTCTTAAGTTTAACATTCAACTTAAAGGAATAATTTCTTGGTCTTGGTCCGAAAATACGACCACCACCTACACGTGTTCCTGACTTAGCACTACCTGCTCTTGCTCCACCGGTACCTTTCTGCTTCTTTAATTTTTTAGTAGAACCCGCGATTTCATTTCGTTCTTTCGACTTGTGAGTTCCTTGTCTGCGATTTGCTAAATGCTGTTTCACATCTAGATATATCGCATGGTTATTTGGCTCAATACCAAAAACCTCATCAGAAAGGGTAGCTTTTGCTGAAGACGCCTTACCGCTTACGCTATATACTTTCGCTTCCATTATTTATAAATTGTTACGTAAGAATTATTCGCTCCTGGAATAGATCCTTTAATGATTAAAATATTGCGATCTGCCAACACTTTCAAAATCTCAAGATTCCCTTGTGTTCGTTGCTTGTTACCCATTTGACCGGCCATTCGCATCCCTTTGAATACACGCGCTGGATAAGAACAAGCTCCGATTGATCCTGGCGCACGTAAACGGTTGTGCTGACCGTGTGTGGCTTGACCAACACCACCGAAATTGTGTCTTCTTACAACACCCTGGAAACCTTTTCCTTTGGTAGTTCCGGTAATGTCTACAAACTCACCTGCTTCAAAAATATTCACAGTCACCTCATCTCCTGCATTCAACGCCTCAAACCCTTTGAACTCTACCAACTTAGATTTCGGTGTGGTGTTTGCTTTCTTAAAATGCCCTTTCAACGCGTTAGGGGTATTTTTTTCCTTACGATTTCCAAAACCCAATTGAACAGCATCGTACCCGTCACGGTCGGTTGTTTTAACTTGAGTTACTACGCAGGGACCAGCTTCAACAAGCGTGCATGGCAATGATTTGCCCTCGGCACTATAGATGCTAGTCATTCCGATTTTTCGTCCAATAATTCCTGACATAACTAATTTAACTTAAGATTATACTTTAATTTCTACATCAACGCCACTCGGCAATTCTAATTTCATTAGGGCATCTACCGTTTTAGAAGAACTGCTGTAGATGTCTAACAAACGCTTGTATGCACACAACTCAAATTGCTCACGCGCCTTTTTATTAACGTGTGGGGAACGTAACACCGTGTAGATACGTTTGTGAGTAGGCAATGGAATAGGTCCACTCACTACCGCACCAGTAGCCTTCACCGTCTTTACGATTTTCTCAGCAGACTTGTCTACTAAATTGTGATCGTATGACTTTAATTTTATTCTAATTTTTTGACTCATTTCCTTTTCAATTTTATGCTGAAACTTTACTTCGATTTAGAAATCACATCCTCTGCCACATTCTTAGGAGCTGGTGCGTAACGCGCGAACTCCATAGAAGATGTTGCGCGACCAGAGGTAATTGTACGCAACTGTGTTACATATCCAAACATCTCTGACAACGGAACATCGGCTTTTAATACTTTTGCTCCAGCGCGGTCATCCATTCCTGTAGGCATACCTCTTCTTCGGTTCAAATCCCCTTGAACGTCTCCGAAGTAATCCTCAGGCGTTACAACTTCTAGTTTCATGATTGGCTCAAGAAGAATTGGATTACAAGCCTTAAGTGCCGCTCTGTAAGCCATCTTCGCACATAATTCGAAAGATAACGAATCTGAATCCACCGCGTGAAAAGATCCATCAATTAACTCAACTTTCATTGATTCTAATGGATATCCAGCTAATACACCATTCTTCATAGATTCTCTGAACCCTTTCTCTACAGAAGGAATAAATTCTCTTGGAATATTACCCCCTTTGATGCTATTGATAAACTCAAGTCCTTTTTTCTCTTCGTTGTCTTGATGAGAAATTTTGACCAAGATGTCTGCAAATTTACCACGACCTCCAGATTGTTTCTTGTATACCTCACGGTGCTCTGTAGAACCGGCGATTGCCTCACGGTAAGCCACTTGTGGCGCACCCTGGCTTACTTCAACTTTAAACTCCCTTTTCAAACGATCAACGATAATTTCCAAGTGAAGCTCGCCCATTCCTGAAATGATGGTTTGACCGGTATCTTCATCCGTATTCACACGGAAGGTCGGATCCTCTTCAGATAACTTAGACAGTCCAATTGATAAACGATCGGTATCCGCCTGTGTTTTTGGTTCGATTGCCAATCCAATAACCGGATCTGGGAAATCCATGGATTCAAGGATAATTGGTGCATTTTCAGCACATAAGGTATCTCCTGTTTTGATGTCTTTAAATCCAACTACTGCACCAATATCTCCTGCTCCCAAGACAGGAATTTGAATCTGCTTGTTGGCGTGCATTTGAAAGATACGTGATATACGTTCTTTGTTCTCGGATCTTGTATTTAATACATACGACCCCGCATCTAGTTTTCCTGAATAAACTCGCGTAAAACACAAGCGACCAACAAACGGGTCAGTAGCAATTTTGAATGCTAATGCTGCAAACGGTTCATCATAAGAAGGCTGTCGGGTTACTTCCTGATCTGTTTTTGGATTAATTCCTGTAATACCGTCTACGTCTAAGGGTGAAGGTAAAATCTCCATTACCATGTCAAGCATCGCTTGAACCCCTTTATTTTTAAACGAGGAACCACACATCATCGGAACTACTTTTCCTGAGATAGTTGCTTGACGTAAAGCATCCAAGATTTCACGCTCCGTTAATGAATTTTCATCTTCGAAATATTTCTCCATTAATGTTTCATCAAACTCAGCCACGGCCTCGAGTAGATTACCTCTAAGTTCGCGAGCCTCATCAACGATATCCGCTGGAATCTCTACTTCTTGAAACGTCATTCCGTAGTCGTTTTCATTCCATACAATTCCACGGAAATTAATTAAGTCGACCACTCCTCTGAAGTTGTCTTCTTCACCGATGTTAATTTGAAGAGGTAAAGCATGACTTCCTAACATGTCTTTAACTTGCTTACACACTTTCAAGAAATCAGCACCTTGACGGTCCATTTTGTTAACGAATCCAATCCTAGGCACGTTGTAGTTGTTGGCCAAACGCCAGTTGGTTTCAGACTGAGGTTCCACACCATCTACTGCAGAAAACAAAAACACCAATCCGTCAAGTACGCGAAGAGAACGATTCACTTCCACGGTAAAGTCAACGTGTCCTGGGGTGTCAATGATGTTTACATGATAAGGTGTTCCACGGTAGTTCCATGTTAACGTTGTAGCTGCAGAAGTAATGGTAATTCCACGCTCCTGCTCTTGCTCCATCCAGTCCATGGT
>DBCM01000122.1 GCA_002293045.1 Flavobacteriales bacterium UBA958
CCCAACCCCCACCCTCGTTTTTTAGTGCTATACCCCGGCTGGAAGATCGTTTTGAATTGATTGGGCGTGAGCCCCTTTCCGGTATCTTCTAATTCAATGTGAATCCACCCTCCTTCTTTTTCAAACCGTACGGTTAAGGTACCCACACCCTCCATGGCGTCAACGGCATTCTTTGTGATGTTCTCAATCACCCATTCCATGAGCGCTATGTTATGAGGAACATTGTAAGCCTCGGCAGGTTGCTCCAAGCGAATATCAATCTTATTGGATAAGCGCACCCTTAAATAATCGAGTACTTGCGTAACGGTAAGCACCACATCCGCAGATTCTAACTTGGTTTCAGAACCTATTTTAGAAAACCGATCCGTAACTTTTTCGAGGCGAATCAAATCTTTGCGCATTTCATCCAAGGGTTCTTTGTCCACCGCTTGCGCCTCTAATAAATCAACCCATGCAGAGAGTGAGGACAAGGGCGTACCCAACTGATGGGCTGTTTCTTTGGCCATACCCGCCCAAACCTGATTCTGTTCAGCACGGCGGAAGGTAGAAAACACCAAATATCCAATCAAAACAACTAAGGCAATCAAACCAAACTGTATATATGGAAACCAGCGTAATTGTTTGACTTCCGGGCTCTGATCATAAAACAACCATTGAACTTGATTCCCTAGGTCAATTTTAATGGGTTCATTTCGTGCGGCATAGGCGGTTAAATCAGCAAGGGCTTGCTTATCTGAGGTTGAAACATTGGAGGCTAAGACCTGAGTTTTCGTAGAATCTACTAAAATAACCGGCATTAAGCGAGAATCATTAATCAAGTCCTTGTTAAATGCCTGAATCAATGAGTCACTTTGCTGCTCTAAGGCTTTTAGAGTCTCGGATTCGTCGTAAGTGTAGGTCATAAAAAAACCATCGAATACTTCGAGCGTAAAAAACCTATCCGCAGCTTTCCAACTGAGGGCCATTTTCCGAAGCAGTTCATCTCGTTTTTTGGGGTCGATGGCTTGCTCTGCTGTTGGATCTGACCATATGTTTTTGTACTGTGAAATTTGATTGCGATCGTCTAATAAAATAATTGGGATATCTACATTGCTGTTAATGATGGACAAGGCAAAATCCACGTCTTGATTAAGCCCTAAATTGCTCGGATTCAACAGTGTTTTTTGTGCCGCTACAATGAGCTGCATGCGTTCGCGTTCCTTGGCCCGAAGCGAGGCAAATGTCCGTTGAGAAAAGCGAACCAATTCTGCCTTTTTTTGAATGGCTTGCGCCCACTGTTTAGCTTTAGCGGTTTCTTTATCCGCGATTTTAGAAACCATGTAATTGGAAAGGACTAAGGATCCTCCAACAATGGTCAGAGCGAGCATCAACAGGAACACCTTCCAGCGCTGCTTACTTGAATACATATCAGATTTCATCCCCTTCATGCCATCGAAGATACAACCTGTTCAATTGATTTACAAACCGCGTGGTGATCAAAGCGCGCCACGTGCTGTTCCCACAAGTCTGGATTAAAAACAACCGGGTTGGAGACCATTTCATTCATCTGTAAGGCAAGGTCTTTTGCATTCAGCGGTTCAAACAAGCGACCAAAGGCTTCCTGATTTAGCAAATCTGGCGTTCCACCTGCATTACTTCCCAATACTGGTATTCCATGTGCAATAGCCTCTAAGGTTACCATCCCGAAGGTTTCTGCCTTCGTTGCCATAATTAAGGCATCTAATGCGGAATAAAATACCTCAACTTCTTGCATAAACGGACGAATAAACACCCGATCGGCTAAGCGATGTTCCGCAATACATGTTTCCATACTTTCCATCACATGGTTGGTTTCATTTCGGGTAGGCTCGCCCAAAAAGACCAAATTAATCGCAGCATTTTCACAGTGCTGCAGGGCCTCAAGCACCAACAGTTGTCCTTTCTGTACATCGAATCTTCCAACCAAACCAAAAGTAAATCCGTGCAGCGGTAAATCTAATTGCGTTCGGGCGACGTCCTTTGCTATGCGTTTAATCGCTGAACGATCGATGCCCGAAGGCACTAAGTGTATTTTTGATGCATTGATCCGTGTCCATTCGTGCACCTGTTTTTCTAAAAAGGGCAAGGGACAAAACCAGTAATCCAGGTAGTTAAATCGAATGGAATGAAGGATTCCTGTTTTCTTTACCCCCAGTTGCATTTCCATAAAATAGGCTGTGATTATCGATTTACCCATAATTGCTTTTACGGTAGCCATCATGCTCATGTCGCGATTATCCCGAATAAACACATGGGTTACCTGCTCTTTTTTTAAGGAACGCGCCAAGGAGATTGCGGCGCTCCATGCATAATATTTGCGTTGGTGTGCGATATGAAAACAAGGTAAACCGACATCCGAAGCTTTTTTAAATAAGGGGCTCTCTTCTGGGGCATAAACCAATACGTCATGGCCACGCGCCTGCATCCACAGGGCATTACGGAAGTGATTTAATTCCAATCCGCCCAGACTTAATGAAGAACAAACGTAGGCTATTTTCATTCAGTGCAAATAAACTAAATTTGTACCTGAAACTTTACACATGAAACAAAGAATCTCCCCGTGGATCATATTTATCGGTTTATCGCTGTTAATTTCCATCATCCTATTTACTTTTCCTATCAATTTATTTCCAGGTGAAATCGTGCTATCTCGAGGAATTTCGACGGTTACAATTACTGACCATAATTTAAGCCTCAGTTATTTTGTTGGAATGGGGTTAAACCCGGGTGATTTAGACGGGGTGCAATCATTCCGCTTAAGCCCTTGGGGTTGGGCCTTGGCTTTCTGTTACATCTTCCTGCTGCCGGGGATTATTGCTTACCGCATTCACATGAAGCAAAAAGCAAAAAGTTAGAGCGATTTTGTACGCCCTCCGTCTACCGGTAAATTGATTCCGTTGATGTAAGACGCTTTTTCTGAAGCTAAAAAGGCTGCTGCCGCAGCAACTTCCTCTGGCTGAGCAATTCGTTTCATGGGAGATTCCTTGCCCATATCATTAAATATTTCTTCAAGTGTTTCCCCGGTTTTTTGGGCGCGAACCCCTGCAATTTCCTCCAACCTCCCCGTATGGGTGGCCCCCGGAAGTACATTGTTCACCGTGATCCCAAATTGTCCCAATTCATTCGCCATGGTTTTACTCCAATTCGCAACGGCACCTCGAATGGTATTCGATACACCCAAATTGGCTAAAGGTTGTTTAACGGAGGTTGAAATAATATTAATGATGCGCCCAAACCCTGCGGCTTTCATTCCTGGGATTAATGCTTGGGTCATGAGGTGGTTACAAATCAAATGTTGATTGAAGGCCGAAAGAAATTCTTCCGGAGCCGCATCTACAATGGGTCCTGATTTTGGTCCGCCGGAATTATTAATGAGGATATGTGCCACATTCCCTTGGGAAACCCATGCTGCAATGGCTGATTTAACTTCCTGAGGTTCACTAAAATCGGCTTGAATGGGTTGAGGTTGAGGACCAAATTCAGATTCAAGTGCTTGGTGTGTAGCCTGAAGGCGTTCTTGATTTCTGCCCACTAGGACCACTTGAACTCCTTCGGATGCTAATTGTTGCGCGATCGCTCTACCGATTCCTTGGGTGCTGCCACAAACAATGGCGATTTTTTGTTGATTCATAAAGCAAAGGTAAAAACTCTAAAAATCATACGGCATTAAATTTTGAAATGGTGTAAATAATTTTAACTTTGATACACCTAAACTAACTTCTGATTTATGAAAAAACTACTACTATCCGCATGCTTTGCGTTTTCTATCCTGTCTTTTGGTTTTGCACAATGTGTTTGTAGTACGCAATATCCATTAGGAACCGTAACGCCAACTACCGCTTGGACCACCATCAACACCTTAATGTATGCGGGTGATTATGCCGTGGTAAATGTTACCGCTGGAAACACCTATGAATTTTCTACGTGTGCGGCAAACGGATCCAATGTTACTTACGATTCTGAACTAACCCTGTTAAGTGATCAACAACAACTCTTAGCATACAATGATGATTTTTGTGGAATTCAATCTCAACTGAGCTGGGTCGCTACCTACACCGGAACGGTACAAATTCACTTAACGGAATACTATTTAGGAGCAGGGTGCTACACCAATTCCACTCCATCAAGCATTCGCTACCGATTTACAGCAGGAGCGGTAACTGTTCCTGCAAACAATGCCTGCGCGAATGCAACCGCCCTGACTCCAGCAGCGAACTGCAACTTAACCGGTGGAACGACCATCGGTGCAACCGAAGATCCCTATCCGGATCCTTCGTGCGACATGCCGGGTGTTTATAATGACGTTTGGTATACCTTTAATTCAGGTGCCTTTACGAGTTTGAATCTTACCGTAAACCTAGGAACGGCAGCACTGATTGGCGTAGAGTTTTACAGTGGCTGTGGAACACTCGCTGCAGGATTAAGCCTTGGGGGCACCCCTGGGAATTGTGATTTTAATACCAATGCGCCGAATCCAACTGTAATTACCGGTCTTACACCAAATACCACCTATCGGATGCGCATGTTTACGAATGCGTCGTATGACACTCCGGGGACCTTTACTACATGCTTAACTACACCGCCGCCGCCAACAGTGAGTGTGAACAGCACGAGCGTTTGTGCCGGACAATCCGTAACCTTAACCGCAACACCATCCACTGCGGGAGGAACGTATTTATGGAGCAATGGGGCAACTACCCCAACCATCACCGTAACACCGAATGCAACGACAAGCTATTCTGTTACTTATTCTAATAATGGTACCGCCAGTGGTTCGGGAACAGTTACTGTAAACCCGGCGCCAAGCATCAATGGCGGGCAAGACCAAACAGTTTGCCAAGGGGCATCGGTAACCTTAAGTGGAACAGGTGGGGTATCCTATACTTGGGACAACGGAGTTGCTAATGGCCTTCCTTTTACTCCAATCAATACGACCACCTATACCGTAACCGGGACAGATGCTAATGGATGTCAAGGTACGGACCAAGTGACAGTTACCGTAAATGCGTCACCAACAGTAAATGCAATTAACAGTCAAACGCTGTGTGCTGGGGCAAGCGCTTCCGCCGTGACCTTCTCCGGAACGGCAGGAGCTACCTATGCATGGGTTAATTCAAATCCAAGCATTGGACTTTCGGCAAGTGGCTCTGGGAACATTGCCGGATTTATAGTAAGTAACGCAACGGCCAACCCAACAACAGGAACAATTACCGTAACTCCAACACAAGCGGGATGCACGGGCGCCCCTCAAACGTTTACTATCACAGTAAATCCTAACCCGACCATCACCGGACCTAATGCACTCTGTGTTGGCGCTACCCTGCAACTAACAGGCAGCGGAACCGCAGCGGCCAATAATGCATGGGTTTCCGGAACACCGGCAAATGGAACGGTATCCAATTCCGGAGTAGTTACAGGCGTTAGCGCAGGAAACACCGTCATTACCTACACCAATTCAAACGGGTGTACTGCCACACAAACCGTAACCGTTAATACAAATCCAACCATCAACGGAAATACCGTACTTTGTCCGAATACAACCGCTCAATTAACAGCAAATGCTAACCCGGCTGCTTCTAACGCTTGGACGTCAAGCAACACAACGACAGCAACGGTCTCTAACACCGGTCTTGTAACGGCACTTAGCTTTGGAGCCAGTACGATTACCTTTACCAACAACAACGGCTGTACGGCTACCACCACCATTAATGTAACCAACCCAACAGCTCCCGCCTTTAATCCAATTGCAGCAATATGTTCCGGCGGCACCCTTACCTTACCTGCAAGTTCCACCAATAACATTCAAGGAACTTGGACTCCTGCGGTAAACAACACCCAAACCACCACCTACACGTTTACTCCAGCTGCGGGGCAATGTGCCACAACGGCACAACTCACCGTAAACGTCAACCCGCTTCCAACCATCAATGCCGGACAAGACCAGACAGTATGTCAAGGAGCAAACGTAACGCTTAACGGAACAGGCGGAAATACGTATAGTTGGAATAATGGCGTTAGCAATGGCGTGGCCTTTGTTCCAAACACCACTACGACCTACACCGTAACAGGTACCGATGCCAACGGATGTGCCAATACGGATCAAGTGACGGTTACTGTTGCCCCAACCCCCACCTTGACCGGAAACACCGTTCTTTGCCCGAACACAAGCTCGCAATTAACAGCCAATGCGAACCCCGCCGCTTCTAACGCTTGGACATCAAGTAACGCGGGAGTAGCAACCATCTCAAACACAGGTCTTGTAAGTGCCCTCGGTTTTGGCACCAGTACCATTACCTTTACCAATAACAACGGGTGTACGGGAACTGCTACTATTAATGTAACCAACCCCATAGCACCAACCTTTAACCCGATCTCGGCGGTTTGTGCTGGTGGAAGCATTACTTTACCGGTAGCATCCACCAATAACGTTCAAGGAACGTGGTCGCCGGCAATAAACAACACCCAAACCACTACCTACACCTTTACGCCATCTGCTGGTCAATGTGCTACTACCGCGCAGCAAACCGTAACGGTGAATCCGAACCCAAGCATTTCTGGAGGTGGCAATGTGTGTGTGGGGAGTACCTTACAATTAACCGGTAGTGGTACCCCAGCGGTTAGCACGCCATGGACTTCAGGAACTGCAGCCATAGGGTCAGTATCTAATAACGGTTTATTCACTGCGCTTTCGGCAGGATCAAGCTTAGTAACCTATACAAATTCAGATGGATGTTCTGCAAGCACGACCGTTACAGTACAGGGTGCTGTTAATGCCTTGCCGGTGCAAGTAACTGCCTGCTTATCCTATCTGTGGAATGGACAAACGTACTCGCAAAGTGGTACATACTCCGATACCTTACAAACTGTAGCCGGTTGCGATTCCATTATTTCCTTGAATTTAACAATCAGCAATAGCATTACAGGTCCAACAACGCAACAAAATTCATGTGGCCCGTACACGTGGAATGGACAAACATACGCGCAGAGTGGCACTTATACATTTAATGGAACCACAGCGAACGGATGCGACTCCAGTGCTACCTTAATACTGACCATTGATCAAGCGCCTAGCAACGTTCAAGTAAGTTTAAACCAAGGGACGTTTACGGCAACGGCACAAAACGCCACTAATTTTGCTTGGATGGATTGTGCAACAAATACCTTAATCCCTGGGGAAACAAGTGCAACGTTTACCCCAACACTCAGTGGAAGTTATGCGGCTGTGGTGAGTAATGCCTGTGGATCGGACACTACCACATGTGAACCAATAGAAGTACAGGGGATTTCTGAAACGGATAGCGAATTGATTGCGGTATATCCTAATCCTAGCATGGGTGTTTTTACTGTTTCAAGCAAAGGATCCATCATTCAAGAGGTCATTTTGTACAGTGTGAATGGAGAATTAATCTGGCGTAATGCCCTGCAATCGCAAGACAGTACGATGGATTTAAGTGACCTTGCTCGGGGCACCTATTTATTGCGCGTTAGCACAAACCAACAAGCGACAATTTTCAGGTTGATCAAACAATAAAAGAAAAAAATTAAAAAAATTTCAAAGGGGCCTTCGCCCCTTTTTTTATTGCCTATATTAAGTTTTACGTGCTTGATGCTCATGCAGTAGCGCGCTATGTTAATATTGGGGTTTGATTAAATTAAATTTTTATTATTTTTGTAAATCAAATTTTTATTTTTTTTAAAGCCCTAATTATGAAAAAATTACTACCTGTTTTAACTCGTTTAAGCATTCTGGCTTGCATCTTGTTGTTTTCATCGACTGCATTTGGACAGCTTACTGGTATTAAGAATATTCCGGGGGATTACCCGAATGTCACTGCGGCTGTTACCGACTTAAACACGCAAGGTGTTGGTACTGGTGGGGTAACCTTTAACGTTGCCGCTGGATTTACGGAGAGCACTACAGCTCAAATCACTATTACAGCCACGGGTTCAGCAGCAGACCCCATAGTTTTCCAAAAAAGTGGTGCTGGAGCAAATCCCATCATTTCGAGAACTGATGCGGGATTGCTAAGTACATCCACCTTGGGAGCGCAAGGGGATGCGGTAATTATGATATCTGGTTCAGATTTCGTTACCATTAATGGAATCGACATTCAGGCGACTACGTCTGCTATTGAATATGGGATTATGACCGATAAACCGAACGGTTCAGACGGTTGTAAAAACATTACTATACAAAACTGTGTAATCACCATGACTAAGGGGACGAGTGGTTTTGTTGTTGGGGTACACATCAGTAATGGTCCGCTTACCACAGCTTCGGCTACTGGTCAAACCATTGCATCTGTTGCAGGAGCGAATGAAAATATTACTATTCTTGGAAATACCATCCAAAATGTACACAGCCCAATCTATGTGCGCGGTGGCGCCGGATCTTATGATCAAAATATCATTGTTGGTCAAAATGGCGCAGGAAACACCTTGCAAAATTTTGGAGGAGGTAGCGTAACCACTACCTACGGGGTTTATTTTATTTACGCAAATAATACAAGTGTAGATTACAATACCATTAACAACACATCGGGTGGCGGTACACCCCATGCATCTACTTATTATGGGATTTTTTACTCCATCGTAACTGGTATTGTTACTGGTAGCAACAATGCGTTTACTACGTCTGTCTCTGGTACCTCTGCGAGTTATTCTTTGTACAATGGAAACTTAGCAACATCAGAGGCCTTTAATAACAACACTTTTGCAAGTGGAACTTTTTCGTCTACAGGTGCGCACTACATGATTTATGCCTCTAACGGAACTACCAACAAAACCATTAATGCCAACAGCATCGTAGGTACTTTTGCAAGGACGGGTGCGGGGGCAATTTATGGATATTACAACTTCGGTAGTCCAGCGGGAGGAACAGAAACGATTACCAATAATAATTTTAGCAACATTACCAACACGGGTTCTGGAGCTATTTATGGAATATACACCTTTACAACAACTTCACAAAACAGAACGTGTACGGGTAACACCTTTAATAATTTAACTGCAGGTACAGGATTAGTTTATGCATGTTACGCTGTGAGTGGCAACAACAACGTTGTCAATAACAATATTATCAACAATATTAATACGAGCGGTACTGTATATGGGATTTACGCGTCTGGAACGAATTTTACTGCTACTAATAATAAAATCTCCAATGTTAGTACGGGAGGCACCTTCTATGGGATATATGCTTATGGTCCAACTTCAACGATCACCAATGATACGATTTTCAGTATTACACAAACAGCTGCGGGTACAACCTACGGAATTTTTGTTTCCACTTCAGTTTCAACCTTGGGAACAGTAAGCAACTGCGAAGTGCGAAACATGGTTTCTGCGGGATCAACCCTAGCAGGAATGTATGTTGGGCAAGCAGCGGGAACCATCTCCAGAAATAAAGTGTTTAACCTGACTAGTACGAGTACCACTACGCCAACGGTTTCCGGAATAATCGTGTATTCCAACGGAATGGATTTGGTAAATAACATTATTGGAGACATCAAGGCCCCTGCAGCGAACACCCTTAGTGCTATTACGCCATCAGTTCGTGGTATTAATATAACGAGTACATCTGCTCTTAAAAATATAAACCTATACCATAATTCAGTTTACTTGAATGCTTCGAGTACAGGGGCCAATTTTGGTACCGCAGGGGTATTTGCTACCAACAGTATAACAGCTACTTCCGCTCGCTTGAAAATGGTAGGTAATATCATTGTAAACGTATCTAATCCAAACGGTACAGGAGTTGTTTCCGCATTAACACGGTCTGCCGTAGGCTTAGCGAACTTTGACGTGACCTCAAACAATAACTTATATTATGCTGGTTCACCATCAGCTAATAAGGTTATTTTCAATGATGGAACGAACCTGATTCAAACGCTTGGAGGGTATCAAACGTTCGCGCTTTCAGAGGGTTCATCATTGTCATTTTTACCGAACTTCTTAAGTACGGCAGCAGCGAATGCTAACTTCGTACATATTGATCCGGCCACGCCAACACAACTAGAAAGTGGTAGCATCAACTTGAACATTGCAAATGACTTTGACGGTGATATTCGTGCATTAGCGGCTGGATATGCCGGTACAGGTTCTGCACCAGATATCGGTGCTGATGAATTCAATGGAATCACACCTGCGCCATCTATTGTAATAGCTTCGGTTGTGCCTTCAGCAACCAATCAGTGTGCCACAGCGGCACGCGTAATTAACGCTACCATAACTACTGTCTCAGGTACAATTACCGGAGCCAACTTAAATTACGCATTTAATGGAGTAGCCCAACCAACTATAGCTATGGTAAACACAGTCGGAAGTAATTGGACCGCAACCATTCCTGCTTCAGTTCCTGTTAACGCTACGGTTACTTGGTCAATTACTGCTTCAAATACAGTTCCTTTAAATACCACCTACACCGGCACAACCTATGCGGATGAACCCCTTCTTGGCGTAACAGCCTTTGCATATAATGCTGCGAGCCCGATTTGTTTTGGCCAAAGTTCCTCACTGCAAGTGAACTTAACCTCCACCAACGCCCCGGTGAATTATCCACTACCCACAGTGTCTCAAGCTACTGCCGATGAAGACCTTGGTACAGTTCTTATAACTCAAGGAGCCACAACTATTATCAACAACGTTTCTACTATTAATAGCTTAACAGGGACTATGGGTACTGCAACCGGAACCGCGGGTAGTTACTCCAACTTTACAGCATTTGGTCCAGACACCTTAACGGCTGGTCAAACATACAACTTCTCACTTACAAGTTTAACTACTGGGTCGTCATATAACAACCACATGAGGATATATATTGACCTTAACAGAAATGGTTTATTTACTGATGCGGGCGAGTGCATGTATTTCCCTGCTGCCAATGTTCTTGGACCGCATACAGAAACGGGGTCATTTATTGTTCCATTAACTGCCTTTGGTGGATTAACTAGAATGCGTGTTTTCTGTTACGAAGGTACTCCTAGTGCTACCTACATTAATGCATTCAGTTATGGAGAATTCGAAGATTATTTAATTTTCATGAATAGCCCAATTCAAGGTGGAGGTGCGGTTCCCGCAATTACGTCGGTAGCATGGAATGGACCAATAAATGGTGCCATGGGAACAGGTAACCCACTATCTATTACACCAAATGCTACGGATGCGTATACCGCAACGGTTACGGCAGCAGGTTGTACCGTAAATTCAAACGCCACTACGGTTACGGTTAATCCATTGCCTTCTGCTCCAAGTGCTACAAACAGCACACAATGTGGTTTAGGTACACCAACTGCTGCTGTAGCATCAACAGCTGGAGTCGCTGGAAACGGTCAGTTCTTTTGGTTCAATGCCGCAAACAATGGTTCTTTAGTTCAAACTCCACCAATAGGAGCATATACAACGTTTTATTCTGATACTTTCGCTGCACCAAACGTTGCTGCCGGTGCTACCCTTTCAGGAAGCGCAAATTTAATTGCTTTCCCAGGTGAACTTGAACTATTCTCAAACTTAACAAATCAAATCGGAGGTATAACGGTAAACGCTGGGGTAAATGCCACAGCTTACATGGTTGATTTCGATTTAGCAACTTCGACAGGTGCCGATGGGTTATCATACAGCTTCGGAGATGATGTAAATGCCTCTGCGACAACTCCTTCTCAAGAAAAAGGTTCAGGTAGTAAATTGAAAATTAGTTTTGACTCTTACGGCGCAATGCCAAATGGTCAAGGGATCTACCTTCTTTATAATAATACTGCGGCTTCGTTTGATGGAGCTACCCCAGGTGTTCTTGCTTACACTGCTAACAATGCATGGGTTAATGATACCAACCATGTATCCATCATGATTGACAACGCAGGTAAACTTACATTGGCAATTGGTGCTAACGTTATATTTAATGGCGTACAATTACCAGCCTCCTACTTAGCGGCTGATAAATCCACATGGAAACACGCAATCGCCGGTAGAACGGGTGGTATATCCATGATGGCTCGTATTGATAACTTATTAATTCAATATGCGACAAATACCCCTGGTTTTGTTACTTATCAAACTCCAATCAACGCTACTAATACCTATTACGTTTCAGAACAGGGTACTAATGGTTGTTATTCACCATTAACTCCTATTACGGTAACAGTAGTTAACCCAGACCCAATTGTAGTTACTCCTGGTGTTACTGCTTCCTTGTGCATGGGACAAAGCATTACGATTAATGCTACGTCAAATGCCAACCCTGCATATACATTCTCTTGGGATGCAAACACATATAATGGTTCTGGTTTCAATAACCCATTGGCAGGTGCACAACAAACGATTACACCTACAATTGATGGATCATACATTTATACTGTAACTGGTACTAATGGTGTCTGTACAGCTACTGCAACAGTAACAACAGCGGCTAATGCGCTGCCAGTTATCACAAGCGTTACCGGGTCGCCAGCTGCTATATGTAATAACGATACCATTAACTTAGCTGTTTCTAGTTTTGTGAATGGTCCTCAAGTTCTGCCTGCAGGATATTGCGCGGTACAAAATGCTGGAGGATCCGGATCACTCATTCATAATGTAGTATTCAATACCATTAGTAATAACACTGCTGCAAGCCCTGCTGTTGCACCTTACTACACAATTTACAACCAAACAACCACTGTGAATATCGGTCAAACGTATCCATTAACGGTTACAATTGATCCATTAGGGATTTATTCATTAACTACCGCTTCGGTTTGGATTGACTTTAACAGAAATGGTATTTATGAAGTTACTGAATGGGTCAATGCCGGTATTAATATTCCATCAGGCACATCAAATACAGTGAATATTACGATACCTGCTAACGCACTTCCAGGATTAACTGGGATGCGCATTAGAACACGAGGAAATACGTTAAATAATGCTACCTATGGTTGTACTTACATGGGTTCTGGAGAATCTGAAGATTACCAAGTGAATATTCAAGCGGCTCCCGCTAATCCATACACCTACACGTGGAATACTATTCCTGCAGCCACGGGTACAAATACCACTACCCCTGCCATCAATAATACCGCTTCAAACTTAGTAGTAACGTATATTGTAACCGCTACAGACAATGTAACGGGATGTGTAAGTCAAGATACCACAAACAACATTACAATATATCCGCCAATTTTACCACCAACCGTAGTAAACAGCGCACATTGTGGTATCCAAGTACCAACAGCTGTAGCGAATGACGTTAATGGATTCGTAGGGCCGAATTACAATTGGTATGCAACCGCAGTAAATTCAAATGCTCTTCAAGCTACAGCAGCGAATACCTATAATTCCTTGGTTGGAAATACCACCACTTTATATGTTTCTGTTGAAGACACCTTGACGGGTTGTGAAACAGCCAGCACGCCAGTAACCATTACCGTTGCTGCAGGACCGGCTTTAACACTAGCCTCTACTTTGGATTCTATTTGCGTTGGTAATACTACTGCAGCCATAGGCTTAAGTGCCGGTGGGGCAACTTATAACACCTATAGTTGGTCACCCGCAGCGGGAGTAAGCGGTAATGAAATTACGGGATGGTCTTTCAACCCTGCCGTGAGTACTGTCTACACCTTGAGTGCTTCACAATCAGCAGCACCCAACTGTAGTAATCAAGATACCATCAGCATTCAAGTGGATCAAGTAATCCCTCCTGCACCAACCGTAGCCCAAAACTCATTTAATGTATGTTCAGGAACGAATAGCATTTTGCTTGGTGCATCTTCTCCTATCGTAAATAATACCTTTACGTATACGTTAAACTTCTTTGACTCATTTGGTGACGGTTGGAATGGTAATACCATTAACGTAAATGTGAACGGTGTAGCCGTACTGAGCGGCGTTACCCTACCTTCCGGTTCTAATGGATCAGCTACATTTACAGTAAATGGTGGACAATCCATTACTACCCAATTTAATGCCATTGGAGCTTGGATTAGCGAGTGTACTTATAATATAGTGGATAACAACGGTAACGTTGTATTCTCTGGTACTCCTGGAAGTGCTTCTGGTCCTCCGAGCTTAACCGTCCCTTATGTGGTGCCAAGTTCTCCACAGCCGAACTTTGTAATTAACTGGTACAATGCCTCTACCAATGGAACCAATGTTGGTACGGGTTCACCTTTACAAGCTGTTGGAACAACGGTAATGCCTACAGCGACAAACGGAACATATACATTCTATGCTGGATTAAGCTTAGGAGCATGTAACAGTGCAACAACAATTCCAGTAACGGTAAATGTTGCAGATGTTGCAGGTACGCTAACGGCAGTTAATACATGTATTAATACAACAAATGGTACATTCACGGCATCTAACTTTACCTGTGGTACTGCACCATTTGACTATTCGGTGAATAATGGCCCTTATGGTCCTATTCCTACCAACCTAGCGGCTGGTACCTATGCAGTAATCATTCGAGATGCGAACTTATTGTTCTCTCCTACTTATACAATTACTGTAGGTGTCGACAGTACGATTCCTCCAGCACCAAGTGTACCGCAAGCACTCTATTCTGCTTGTACAGGAGTTAACAGCATATTACTTGCCGCTACTCCTCCGGTTTTACAAGGAAGCCAAACGTATACCTTGAATTTCTTTGACTCATTCGGTGACGGATGGAATGGAAACACGATCAATGTATTGATTAATGGTGTACCTGTATTGAATGGAGTAACCTTACCTAACGGTTCAAATGGTACTGCAACCTTTACCGTGAACAACGGTGACGTACTTACTACTCAATTCAATGCCATTGGTGCTTGGATTGCAGAATGTACGTATTCTATCACTGGACCTGGTAATACGCTTATTTTCTCTGGTACGCCGGCAAGTGCAGTAGGACCACCGAGCTTAACAAACGGAATTACGATTTCTACACCACCGGCAAATCCACAACCTAACTATGTGTTAAATTGGTACAATGCATCAACTAACGGAACATATGTTGGAACGGGATCGCCTTTAGAAGCGGTTGGAACGACTGTTATGCCAACGGCAGCGAATGGAGCCTATTCATTCTATGTTGGTACATCTCTTGGTTCTTGTAATAGCTCAACAACTACACTGGTAACGGTGAATGTTTCTGACGTTGCTGCTACGATTACCCCAATTAATGCTACATGTAATGGCGTAGCGAATGGTTCATTTACCGCCACTAACTTTACCTGTGGTACTGGTCCTTTCGACTATTCGGTAAATAACGGAGCATTTGGTGCGATTCCTACGAATTTGCCTGCTGGTAACCATACTGTAGTAATACGAGATGCAAACAACTTATTGTCTTCTATATACAACATTACCATAACGCAACCGGCTTGGTTTATAAACCCTCCTGTTGCTGCAGCGAACGGTTCAGCATGTTATGGCGATACCTCAGAAATCATAAGTGCAACTTCAAGTATCAATGGACAAACGTCAACGGTAAGTCAAACATTTACACTCGCAAGCAATGTATTCTTTGGTGGAGGTGGTACGCAATCCTTTACCCAGAATATTAATTTGCCTGCTGGAGCTACGGTTACAGGAACACAATTGTCTTTTAACAATGTAAGTACAAGTAATTTTGGATGGCCTTCAGATTTTAATGTTTCGTTAACAGGTGCGTCAACGCTTGGTTCAACAGTACTTGCCTTTGTAAACCAGGAAGTTTCCAATGCTGGCCCTTATTTACAAAACCCAAGCTTATTAAATAATAACGGAGGAAATGTTACCGTGAATATTACCAATACCTACCCACCTGGAACTGGGTTCTTTGGATCGGTAACGCTCATTGTTACTTACTCTATTCCTGCTCCTGCTGCTGTTATGACATGGTGGAACGCACCCACAGCAGGTAATCAAGTTGGAACAGGAGCTAGCTTGGAATCAGTTGGTACGAGTGTACTTGTTAATACACTAACACCAGGGGTATATAACTTCTATGCACAAGGTGAAGATGGAGGGTGTACTTCAGCTACGCGTACCTTAGTGACTGTTACTGTTCATGCATTACCGCAAGTAAATGGAGGAAACAATGCAGCGATTTGTATTGGTCAATCCACTACACTTACAGCAACTGGAGCGACAACGTATACTTGGAACAATGGGGTATCTAACGGTGTTGCCTTTACTCCAAACGCGACCAACAATTACATTGTTAACGGTATTGATGTTAACGGTTGTGCTAATCAAGATACGGTAACAGTTGTTGTTAACGCACTTCCTATCGTTTCAGCTGGACCAAACCAAACCGTGTGTTTGAATACGCCTGTAGTACTTTCTGGTTCAGGAGCAACGAGCTATACTTGGACTAATGGAATTAGTAATAACACACCATTTACTCCAGTGACCACAAACAACTACATAGTAACAGGAACTGATGGAAACGGATGTGTGAATACAGATACTGCTACAGTGACTGTGTTACCGTTACCTAACGTTAATGCGGGTCAAGACTTTGCAATATGCGTTGGATTAGGTTCTACCTTAACTGCGACTGGAGCTAGTACATATCAATGGAACAACAACGTTCTTAACGGCGTTACCTTCTTCCCGAACACTTCCAATACGTATACCGTAATCGGTACCGGAGCGAACGGATGTTCCGCACAAGATTCAGTTGTTGTGACGGTAAATACCACACCAACCATCTCCTTAACCAATGGTGGAGCAGCGTGTGCCAACGGAAACGTTGCATTGAACGCTACGACAACAGGTGCATTCGGTGGATTCTGGTCTAGTACTAATGGAACTGGTACATTCGGACCTAACGTTTCAAATGCGAACGTAATCTACAACGCAAATGCGAATGATCCAGCTACCGTTACCTTTGTATATGTGGCATTCAATCAGTGTGGAGCATCCAACGATACCACTACGATTAACATCCTTGGATTGCCAACAGTTAATGCAGGTATAGATGCCTCGGTATGTACTGGAACGAATACCACACTTACCGCTACTTCAACAGGTACCGTGGTTTGGAATAACGGTGTTCTAGACGGTGTTGCATTCCCTGCTGTGGGTGGAACTAGCAACTACATTGCAACTGCCACAGGTGCTAATGGATGTACTAACACAGATACGGTAGCAGTTACTGGTCTTGCCTTACCTCAAGTGAATGCAGGAAGTGACCAAACCGTTTGTGCAGGTGACTTCGTTACCCTTTCTGCCAGCGGTGCAGTTACCTATGCTTGGGATAACAACGTGATTGATGGTGTTCCTGTAGCCCCATTGGCGACAACAACTTATACTGTAACGGGAACAGGTGCTAACGGTTGTGACAACACAGACAACGTAACAGTTACTGTGAATGCCTTACCAAATGCAGTGGCAATTCAAGCGGATCCTGTTACCTTGGTAGCAACTCCTGCAGGTGCAACCTACCAATGGATTGATTGTGCTTCAGGTCAGATCATTGCTGATGCCACAAACGATACCTTAGTGGCAACTGCTAATGGAAGCTACGCAGTGATTGTGACCAATGCCAATGGATGTTCTGATACCTCAAATTGTATGATTGTGGATCAAGTAGGAATCTACTTCCCAGAATCTGCAGTGATTGGATTGTATCCTAACCCAACCAATGGAATGGTGACCTTAGAACTCCCTGCACAAGACGGAGCAACTGCTTTTGTTTATGATGCACAAGGTAAATTGATTCTAACCGTAGCGAATGCTCAGAACGGAGAACAATTCGACCTTAGCAAATTAAGTACTGGAGTTTATACCTTCCGTGTTACATTGAACAACTTAACACACATTGAGAAAGTGGTTAAACACTAATCAATCGAATAACTAATAAAAAGGCTCCCAAAATTGGGAGCCTTTTTTGTTAAAAGCTAATCCAATGGAAACGTGTTTTATCCGTAGAAAATTCTAGCGACGGGAATGGAACTTTTATCCAATTCAAATGAGCAAGTACCTTATTTAATTTCGGATGTTTGGGTGCTAAATTGGCACAGTCAATATCAAAAGACAGATATACTTGACGGCGCGCATTAAACCCATTCCAGGTATCTTGTGACCCAACCAACTTCGCATCACACCCATATCCCAAGCTGATGCAAATCCAATGAAACCGCTTCGGGAGCTTAAGAAAGGTAGCTACAGGCAAAGAAACCCAATAGGTCTGACCGTTATAATCTTTGAGGAGTTGTTCCGTGTAAGTGCTTCCTAAAATTTCTGGTCGAACTGCAGCATATGAAGTACGGGAAAACGAAAATTTAGGAATGATGATTTGTCGCTTAAAGAAAAAATCTTGGGAAAACGCTAAGCCTACCCCAAGCCCATTTGCCAACATATCTGCCCCGGAAAACCCCCACCCTGAGCTGAAGCCATCCATGATTTCTAGCGTGCTTAAATACGATATGGCATACACCGCCCCTACCCAAGGTTGTCGCTTTCCCGCTGCCCAATAATGCAGACGATTGAGTTCATTAGTAATCAAATATCCTGTGAATGCATGCCCAAATTTGTCCATTTGCATCCATTGTTTGGAATCATTAAAAAAATGAAATGTTTCCGTTGTATAGGGCGCATACCACACCTGATTCAAGGCTACTAAAGACCCCACAGCGGAGGAACTCAATACGGCATGCGTAAGCCCTTTGCGCAGGCGTAAACTGTCTGACCGTTGCGCATTTAGGGAGCATGCTAAAAGAATCGAAACGGTTATAAGTACTCTGCGCATAAAACGAAAGTAGGAATTAACAAAATAAACCCCTACAAATCCCGAGCAAATTTTACTTTTGTAAAAAAACACCATGGATCATAGTAGAAAAGATTGGAATGAAATAAAAAGTAATGACAGTTGGTCAATCTTTAAAATCATGTCTGAATTTGTTGAAGCCTACGATCGGATGTCTAAGATTGGTCCTTGTGTTGCGATTTTTGGATCAGCACGTACCAAACCAGAAAACCCATATTATCAGCTTTCTGAACAGCTTGCAGAACGACTTGCATCCAAGGGATTCGGAATTATCTCAGGTGGTGGTCCTGGAATTATGGAAGCCGCAAATAAAGGTGCTCAGCAAGGGAAAGGACCCTCTGTTGGTCTCAACATTGATTTGCCTTTCGAACAAAATCACAATCCATATATTGACCAAGAGCACAACTTAGAATTCAACTATTTCTTTGTGCGAAAAGTAGTTTTTGTTAAGTACTCACAAGCATTTGTAATCATGCCTGGAGGGTTCGGCACCCTGGATGAGTTCTTTGAAGCCATGACCTTGATTCAAACCAAAAAAATCAGACGACGTCCAATTGTCTTGTTTGGCTCGGAATATTGGAACGGCTTGCTGGATTGGATTAGAACTACCATGTTAGAAAAAGAGCAGAACATTGCTGCCGATGACCTTCAATTATTTAAGGTGGTAGATGATGTGGATTCTGCGGTGAGCTACATCGAGGGCTTCTTTGAGAATCACCCCTTAAGTCCTAACTTTTAATCTGTATATTTGTTAGATGAATTCGCTTTTCGCCCAGATAAAAGCCTTTGTGTTTTCCAAGTTTTTTTTAAAACAGCTTGGATTAATTATCTTGTTCTACCTTTCCGTTGTGTTTGTCATGATGGTCTTTTTACGGGTTTCTACGAATCACGGAGAGCGCATTGAGGTGCCTAATTTAGTAGGTAAAAATGCGGAGGAAGCGAAAGTAATTCTTGAAGACTTGGGCTTAGAGTATCAAATTTTAGACTCTATTTACGACCCCTCCAAACCGGCAGGGACCATTGTTTCACAGAACCCTAGCGCCACAACTTCTTCCTTGTTATTTGTGAAATCTGGTAGAACGGTCGCCTTGCGCTTAACCAAACGTACAGACATGGTAGAAATGCCAAGCCTGATTCATCGTCAATTAAGATTTGCCCAGAACTCCTTGCAAAGCCGAGGTTTAAAGTGGATTATACGCTACAAGCCAACGAATGATGCCAACGGCTCTGTTTTGGAACAACTGTTCAAAGGGAATCGCATCGAAGAAGGGGCGCGAATTCCTGTTGGATCTACTATTATATTAATTGTGGGCGAGAACGACAAGGGGGAGCCGATCGCAATTCCTGATTTCTTCGGCCTGGCATACAGCGATGCTAAATTCATTCTCGATACGTTGGGAGTTTCCGTAAGCTATATTTGTAATGACTGTATCAGTAGAGAGGATACCCTGGCGTCTCGTGTCATTATTCAAAGTCCTGAATATATTGAAGGTGAAACCGTTCCGAAATCTACCCCGTTCACCATTCACCTTCGCAAAGATTTCAACGGGTACATTGAAAACGAAGAACAATAATGCGCAATTCTTTTTTCTTCCTCGCACTGTGGTGCTCTTTGGTGAGTTTCAGTCAGGAGCTGGAATATAACACCCTAAAAGACATAGGAATAGAGCCTATTTATGGGATCAAGAAACCCATTTCAACCGTGAAATCTGTTAGCATTGACAGCACCTTTATCTTTGCCTCGGACACCCTAAGTCTGCCCGTCTTTGATGATTTTTCCACCAATAAGTTTCAAGTGTTTCAGGGAGTGTTCAATGCGCCAGGGAATACCCAACAGACCTTCTATCGCTTACTCAACCCGGTAACAAACTTACCCGTCGCCAATGGATTGAGCTTTACAAACCAAGCGACCTTTCGTCGAACTTACGACATTAGTACAGAAACGACTACCGACGTTACCTTTCCGGCGTTTAATGTGACTGAAAATAACCTGACGCAGTATCCGCCTGTAGGAACGCCAATTTCCCTCTATCCTCCATACTATATCTACGATACGGTCGGGGTACAAGACCAAAGCGATACCATATGGATGAGTAATCCGGCATATTTTCAAGATTCGGCGATTGTATTTTTTCAAACGATAGAAGATACCTCAAAAATATGGATCGACCGCATGGCCTATCATAACATGCGTTACGGATTAAACCCCAGATCTTTGGGGGTAGCTACATTCGACGGGTTAGATGAAGATGGTTATCCATATCAGTTTGGAACGACGGTAACCAATTATGGGGATCGCTTAACCTCTAAATCCATCAAGCTCTCGAATTATAGTGCAGCAGACTCCTTGTATTTCAGTTTCTTATATCAACCTGAAGGACTTGGAGATATTCCCGAAGCGGGTGATTCGTTAGTACTTGAGTTTTACGCAGAAGACCTTGACCAATGGAAACACATCTGGAGTGTTTCCGGCACGGGAGTACATCCGTTTAAACCTGTACATATTCCGGTTCTTGATGATCAGTTCTTTCGCGATGGATTCAAAATTCGATTTAAAAATTACGGAGCATTGAGTGGGTCCTTAGATCATTTCCATATCGATTATGTGCATTTACGTGCCCTGTCAGATTTTACAGATACCTTGTTTAAAGATTTTGCCTTGTCTTATCCCCTCAACACCTTATTGCAAGACTATACCAGCGTTCCATGGGATCACTATAAAAATACGACCGCAGGAATGATGAGTAATGGCTTGGAAGTGCGCGTTTACAATGGGAGTAATGCGGCAGAGAACTACCAGAATGGGCAAATTACTGTTCAACATAACGGCGCCCAAGTGGGAACGTTTAGTTTGCCGGGTTTTCTGCTCGCGGAAGGCAACATCAATTACAATCCAAACGAATTATTTACATCTTATCACGATTTATCCGCAGGGTATGAATTTGATCGAACCTTACCGGGGAATCAGCAAGGATTTAGCGTGAGCACTTCTGTATCTGCTCAATTTCCAAACTTAATCAGTAACGATACCTCTGCATTTTATCAAGGATTCTACAATTACTACAGTTACGACGATGCTTCTGCTGAGGCAGCTTTTGGTCCAACAGGCGCTCAATCAATGCTTGCGGTACATTTCAATGCCTACGAGGCAGATTCCTTGCTTGGAGTTTACTTACATTTCGTGCCGTCGGTAAGCGATGTTTCCACGAAATTATTCTACCTCACGGTTTGGGATGATTTGAATGGGGAGCCAGGTGCTATTTTATATGAGGACGATGCGTTTTCTCCACGGCAACCCACCTATTCAAATGGGTTAAATAATTTCAATGCCTATTATTTTCCCAACGGCGAAAAAATAGCGGTTGGCACCTCCTTTTTCGTGGGATGGAGGCAAGTAGATGCGGTACGTTACAACCTAGGATTGGATCGTAACATAGATCACTCTCAAGAAATTTTTTATAGCGTAGATTTCGGTGCTACATGGGAAAACCCTCCTTTTCCAGGATCAGCCATGTTGCGCCCGATAGTGTCCACGGGGCTTGACGGGGAACTTGGTGTGGAACAGACGACATTGCCTGCATACCTCGCCTATCCCAACCCCGCACGAGATGTCGTTCACATTGTCAGTCCTTACGGCGACGAACACGGCTTTGAATTGTTTGATTTACAAGGCCGATTAATTGCCAAAACGGAAAACAACCGCTTCGATGTAAGCTTACTTACTCGGGGATATTACATCATCCGATCTATACAACACCCTGCTCAACAAATTAAAATTTTAACGTGTGAATGAAGACCTTGAATTGCATGATTCCGAGCAAGATGAAGAAGAATTATATGAACATCATCGCTTTCAAGTAGATCCTGGGCAAACCGTCGTTCGAATCGATAAATTCCTAATCGACCGAATGCCGAAAACTTCGCGCAATCGAATTCAGGTAGCCGCCCGAAATGGCAATGTGCTGGTAAATAAGAAGGCCGTTAAGCCCAATTATCGAATCAAGCCAAATGATGATATTTCCATTGTCATGCCGTTCCCGGTCCGAGAATTGGAATTGATACCACAAAACATTCCTTTAGACATTGTGTTTGAGGATGACCATTTGTTGGTGGTGAATAAACCGGTTGGGCTCGTTGTTCACCCCGGATATGGGAATTACACCGGCACCTTGGTTAATGCCTTGGTCTATCATTTCAATCAACTGCCTTCTCTGCCGAATAATTATTATGGCCGACCTGGGCTAGTTCATCGGATCGATAAAAATACCGCAGGACTCTTAGTGATTGCAAAAACGGAACATGCCTTAACGCATTTAGCAAAGCAATTTTTTGACAAGACCACCAAGCGCATATATTGGGCCTTGGTTTGGGGTGATGTTCCCGTGGGTGGTACCGTTATGAAAGCGGTAGGAAGGTCTCCGAGAAACAGAAAAGTAATGACAACTTTTGAAGAGGGAGAGGAAATGGGAAAACATGCAGTAACGCATTATAAGCCCCTCAAACGCTTTGGGTGGGTAACCTTAGTGGAATGTCAGCTTGAAACCGGAAGAACGCACCAAATCCGTGTACATATGCAATCCATCGGCCATCCCTTATTCAATGATTTTGAATACGGCGGCGATAAAATTCGAACAGGCCCAAACACAGGCTCATACAAGGCCTTTGTACAAAAAGGGTTCGACCTGTTGCCCGGGCAGGCACTACAGGCAAAGACCTTGGGATTTGTTCATCCAGAAACCAACGAAGAATTACATTTTGATAACCCTGTAAATACAGGGCTTGCTGAACTTCTTCTTCTCTGGGAAAAATGCCCTTTTGGATATTAATATTATTTTCCTAATTTTGTTAGCAAACTGCAAGTTACAAATCAAAGACTAACTATGAAAAATGCACTAGTACTTACGCTTTCGATGTTTACATTGACCAATTTGTTTGGTCAAGCCAATCAACCTAAATATATTGCAGAAGCGTTAAAAGCATACGAATCAGGGAAGTACTTCGAGGCCATGCCGAAATTAGAGGCTGCCTACAATAAAATGACGAACAAGGGGAAATCCATCTCGGAAAAGGGCGGTATGGCTTATAAATTAGCGGATTGCTACCGACGCATGGAGCGTTTTGACAAGGCCGCGCAGTGGTACGGTTCTAGCATCGAATTGAAGTATTACGACATTGAACCCAAGGTATACTATTACCATGGAGAGATGCTGCGAATGAACGGTGATTTAAAGAAAGCAAACGAAAGTTACACGAACTATAAAAACAAGCGTGGAAAGGATACTTCGATTGATGTTGATTTGCTCATTGAGAATTGTAAAGAATCTGCTGTGGTACATGATGAAGAGTCCAAATATGAGGTAAAAGCTGAAAACAAATTGAACCGTACCGAATTTGATATGGCTCCTTTCATTTCTGACAAAAAGGAATCTCAAATATATTTTGGAACACAACGCGAGGAGGTTACTAACCCTGCTAGAGACCCAATTACCGGTGAAAAATTCATGGATATTTGGGTAGCAGAGTTTAATGCGGCGGGAGATTTTGTTAGTGCCAAAAGCATTGATAACAATAACCTCATCAATACTAAAGACAATGAGGGTACGGCAATCATGGATCGAAAAGGTAAAACACTTTACTTTACAAGATGTCCTGCGATGCCAAAACAAAATTTAGGGTGTGAAATTTGGTCAGCAGACAAAAACGGCGAAGATTGGGAGAATGTTCATAAAATAAACATCAACAAAACGGACTCGATCTCAGTTGGTCATCCATGCATTACAGCAGATGGTCAAATGCTTATTTTCGCTTCAAATATGCCTGGCGGTTTGGGTGGTAAAGACCTTTGGTACATCACCTACGACAAAAAAGCTAAGGCGTGGGATACCACCAAGGTTTTCAACATGGGGGCCGGAATCAATACTGCAGGAAATGAGTTATTTCCATCCCTATCGCCGAATGACAGTTTGTTGTTTTTCGCCAGTGATGGTCACCCTGGTGTTGGCGGGCTAGACATCTTTAAATCGGTTATAAAAACTTCAACAAAAGAACCGCTTAAGAAATGGGGGGGTGCTCAAAACATGTTAAAACCTATCAACTCGGCTTCTAATGATTATGCACTTACCATTCGAAAGGATTTAAAAAGTGGATATTTTACTTCTGAGCGATCAAATCCAAAAAACAGAACTTACACACCAGATATCTATTCCTTCACTACCCCTCCGGTTACGTATGACCTAACTGTTATTGTCTACGAATTAGGGAATAAATCAAAAAAATTATCAGACGCACGAGTAACCGTAAATGAAGTGTCCGGAAAAAACTGGGATGGGTTAACCAATAAAGTTGGAAAAACAGACAAGTGGGCTGATCGCAAAGGAGACAAAGCAAACCCAAGGTATATCAACGGAGGATTCAATTACGAAATTAAAGCCTCTAAAGAACGATATTTCCCGATGTCACGTGCTACGGTAATTACAACTAAAGGGGAAAATGGTCAAGGTGTTTTAGAAAATTCTCAAAGTTTTGTGGTAGAAATTCCATTGATTCCAATTGAACTAAGAACTCCTGAAATTCGTTATCACTTAGACAAATGGACTTTTGTAAACGATTCTACTCCCAAGAACAAGAAAGATTGGTGCATTTCAAGGGATTCTTTGACATTCCTTGTGAATTTATTAAAAGATAATCCTGACATCGTCATTGAATTGTATTCGCATACGGATGCTCGTGATACCGAAATTCACAACCAAGCACTTTCTGATAACCGTGCAAAAGCCGTGTACAATTATTTAGTGGGTATTGATCCAAAGAATGCATGCAGAGTGAAGCCATTCGGAAAAGGTGAAAGCGAACCCGCAAAATACATAGACGATAAAGGTGTAGAGCAAATCTTAACCGAGGATTATATTAATCAATTTAAAGCGGATAAAGCTAAGTTTGAGGCTTTACACCAGTTGAATCGAAGGACAACCGTGAAAATTGTCATGGAACCAGGAACCGAGAACCCTGTTATATTTGATGCTTCGGCGCCATGTACACCAGATCCAAATTATTTTAAATATACCGATCCACTACCTCGTTAATCGATAGGAAATGATTTGATTAAAGCCGGCAATAGCCGGCTTTTTTGTATCTTTAATTATGCGTGAAGAGGGGCTGCAGTGGGCATGGAACAAGGGGTTAGTCCCACTAGCCGATGCGTATACGCGTGAATCAATCAAGATTAACAACCCGGGAACATGGAATCGCTTTTCTCCGGGCCCTGACTTTAAAAACGCGAGCATTCGCATTGGAAACATCACGTGGTATGGTGACGTAGAAATCCACGTTAAAGCATCGGACTGGTTCAAACATAAGCATCATCTTGATCCGAACTATCAGAATGTAATTCTTCACGTAGTGATGGAAAACGACAAGCCCTTGGCGATACATGGAGCACGTATTCCGACCATTATCATGCCACCACGCCTGATTAAATACCTCACACATTGGCAGAAAAAACCAAAACAGGTCCTGCCCTGCAGTTTTACAGCGTACGAATTCACTCCAAACTTCTTAAAGGCCTTTTGGCGAAGACGGATGAATCGCAAACATCTTGAGTTCTCTGCCGAAAAAGAAATAGCCGCTTATCTCTTAGGCAGCGGATTAGAAATCCCTGTGTTTAAATACAGTGGTCGTCAACGGCACTGGATACAGAAACAAACCGCCGTTCTTCGTTTAAAACAAGTGCTTCATCTTGATACAAACACCCCGGTCGTGATGCAGCTTGATGCCATTGAAAAAACCATGCGAAGCTGCCTTACCCCTTTTGAAACGCAATCTATCCTATTAAACGGATTGCTTCCACTGCTTTGGAATGGCCAACATGAACCCTACATTTATCACTTTTCCCAAAAACTGCCCCCAGAAAATAATCACCTCACTCGGCTATATCATGGAATCATACCTCCTCCAAGAAATGCCTTTGAAACGCAAGCACTTCTCGAAATAAATCGCGAACTTTGCAATACCTACTCATGCTTAACATGTGAGCTTGGTTGTAAGATCCTGTGCCCATGAAACGTCAATTACAAAAATTAATCTTCTTTTTTGAATTACACTCCTATGGCGTATGTTTATGGTGGGCCAGAAAACTGGGGATTAATCCCTACAAAGTTCGCTTGGGATTTATATATTTTTCCTTTATTGGACTTGGTTCACCGATCTTGTTATATTTAATAATGGCTTGGATTTTAGAGCATCAGCACTATTTTAAATTCAAGGGCACGCCCAAAAAAACAATATGGGAGCTATGAAGCTTTTGATTACTGGATCGAATGGCTTACTTGGACAAAAAATAGTGGCCAATTGTATGGCGCAAGCGATCGATTTTCTTGCAATTTCATCTGGAGACAACCGCAATCCCACGTGTCCTGAATCAAACTATACATCGATAGATATTACCGACTTTAACGCAGTTGAAGCGTTCATCCAGGCGAACCCATGCACGCACATCATACATACCGCGGCCATGACGAATGTGGATGCGTGCGAGTTAAATCCAGTGGAATGCTACAAGGTAAATCACCTTGCGAGCCAACATTTATTCGAAATTGCAAAAGAGGAAAACATACATTTTACCTTGCTTTCAACCGACTTTATTTTCGACGGGCAGCAAGGAAATTATTCAGAAATCGATGTTCCAAATCCTTTGAGTGTTTATGGGAAATCAAAATGCCTAGCGGAACAGGAGTTAATAAACTCAGCATACACGAATTGGGCGATCGCCCGAACAATCATTGTTTATGGTGTAGGGTACCACCTCAATAAATCAAATATCTTTTCATGGTTATTGAAAGAATTATCTGAAGGAAGAGAAGTTTCTTTAATTACAGACCATTTCAGAGCACCAACGTGGGCTGAAGATTTAGCTTCCGGCTGCCTGGCAATCATAAGACATCAGCAAACGGGGATATTTCACCTCTGCGGACCGGAAACCCTATCGATATTCGAGATCGGCCTTCGCGTTGCCAAATACTTACAGGCATCCCCAAGTTTAATTAAACCCATTGACTCTAACACGCTCAATCAGCCAGCACCAAGACCACCGATTACGGGGTTTGATTTAAGCAAAGCAAGAATGCAGCTCGGATATCAGCCTCATGCCATAGAGGAAACCTTGGGTTTATTGCAGAATAATCAGTTTTAAGGCTAATATTCACCTTAAAATAATATATTTGTTTACTTAAAAAAACTGATTCTATGTCTATTTGGAGAAAAAAGGATTTAGCTGCTATGTTGGCTGACGCGGAAGGTGGTGAGAAATCATTAAAACGTTCACTGGGAGCCTTTCAATTGGTTGCTCTTGGTGTCGGTGCAATTATTGGCGCAGGATTATTTGTGCGTACTGCAGCTGCAGCTGCAGAAGCATCTGGAAATGGCGTGACTTTATCCTTTATCGTTGCGGCCATCGGTTGTGCCTTTGCCGGTCTTTGTTATGCTGAATTTGCTGCCATGATTCCTATTTCTGGAAGTGCATATGCCTATTCTTTTGTCACAATGGGCGAATT
>DBCM01000160.1 GCA_002293045.1 Flavobacteriales bacterium UBA958
AAGTTGTTTATTTTCTCTTCTCCATGTAATCCAACAGGGTCCGTATATACGAAAGAGGAATTACGTGGTTTGGCCGATGTATTAGTCAAGCATCCGGATATTGTGGCCTTATCGGATGAGATTTACGAGCATATTCGATTTGAAGGTGAGCATGCAAGCTTAGCCCAATTTCGAGAAATATTCGATCAGGTAGTCACGGTAAACGGCGTATCCAAAGCATGGGCAATGACGGGTTGGCGACTAGGATATATCGGTGCAAGCAAACAAATTGCAGATGCGTGCAATAAAATTCAAGGGCAATTTACATCGGGAACAAGTTCCATAACGCAGCGCGCAACGATTGCAGCGATGGATGCTGATCCAGCCGTATTAAAGGAAATGGTAGAAACGTTTCATAAACGACGGGATTTAGTTCTTTCCTATTTGAATAAAATACCAGGAGTAAAATGCAACGTTCCTACAGGAGCTTTTTATTTATTCCCGGATGTATCTGCTTATTTTGGGACTAAAGATGGCGACCAGTTCATTCAAGATGGTGATGACTTGTGCATGTATTTGTTGCGTGAAGGAAACATTGCGTTGGTAGACGGTAAAGGATTCGGAGCGCCAAATTGCATCCGTATCAGTTATGCTGCATCGGAAGAACAGCTCATCAAAGCAATGGAACGTTTAACTGCAGCTTTAGCCAAACTAAGCCGATGAATTTAGAGGTGATATTCGATTCCTTTAATGCCATGAAAGTGGCCATAGTTGGTGACGTTATGCTTGATTCTTATGTCATGGGTAAAGTTCACCGCATGAGCCCGGAGGCTCCGGTGCCGGTATTGCTCCTCGACAAAGAAGAACATCGCTTAGGCGGCGCAGCGAATGTAGCACTGAATTTAAAAGCGTTGGGTGCGGAAGTGTATGTTTGTTCGGTGATTGGAACAGATACCGTTGCAACTAAATTCCAGCAACTACTCACTGAAGCCAAGATTCAAAATCAAGAAATCCTGCAATCAGAAGACAGAAAAACTACGGTAAAAACAAGGGTATTATCCGGAACTCAACATGTGTTACGCATAGACCAAGAAGATACTGGCGACATAAGCAATGCATTAGAAGATGCCTTAATCAAGGCTACCAAGCATCGAATTGATTCGGGAATAGATGCCCTAATCTTTGAAGATTACAACAAAGGCGTGCTTACCCATCGGGTAATTACTGAACTTATTGCCTATGCCAAGGAAAAGGGAGTAAAAACTACGGTGGACCCAAAGAAAGATAATTTTCTAAGTTATCGTGGCGTGAACTTGTTCAAGCCAAATCTTAAGGAAATTAAAGAAGGGCTTGATGTCAACATCGATGTCGTAAAGCATCCAAATTCTCTGGTGGACGGGGCAAAAAAACTGCGCGAAACCCTTGACCATGAATTAACACTCATTACCCTTTCTGAACATGGGGTATTTATAGAAAACGGAAGCACTTGGAAAATCATTCCGGCACATTTGAGGGAAATTACCGATGTAAGCGGAGCCGGTGATACCGTTATTGCGGTTGCCACCTTGTGTTTAATTGCGGGATTAACGCCAACGGAAATCGCTTCAATCGCAAATTTATCTGGCGGACTGGTATGTGAACACTCCGGCGTTGTAAGTGTTGATAAAGCAGCGCTGTTGAATGAAGCAAAAATATTAGTACACCCATGAGTGAGATTGTAAAACCGTACAACACGGATAAGTCAAAAAAAGAAGAAGTAGCCCAGATGTTTAACAACATTTCAGCGCGTTACGATTTTTTAAATCACTTTTTATCCTTAGGTATTGATCACATTTGGAGGCGAAAAGCAGTAAATACACTGCGTGAGATTCAACCAAAACGCATCTTAGATTTAGCCACGGGAACTGGTGATTTCGCGATTGCTTTATTAAAACTTAATCCGACTCAAATTATAGGAATGGATATCTCGTCGGGTATGCTTGAAGTTGGTAAAAATAAAATGAAGGCCAAGCACGTAAGTCACATCATTGACATGCAGTTGGGCGATTCTGAAAATATGCCTTTTGAAGACGGATATTTTGACGCGATTACGGTTGGCTTTGGGGTTAGAAACTATGAGCATTTAGAAAAAGGGCTTACGGAGATGCTTCGAGTTACGAGAGTTGGAGGTAAAATTGTAATCTTAGAATTCTCCAAACCAAAACGATTTCCAATCAAACAAGCGTTTGGGTTTTACTCCCGTTTCATCATTCCATTCTTCGGAAAACGCATTTCTAAAGACGAAAAGGCCTACGCCTATCTTCCCGAAAGTGTAGCCGCATTTCCTGAGGGCAAAGCCTTTACTGATATATTGAGTAAACTAGGATACAACCAGGTAGAATCAACCTTGGTTAGCGGGGGAATCGCTACGATTTATACGGGCATTAAGTAAATGCAACTTAACGGATACTTTTGCGTTTCATAAGTAATGTTTTCTAAATATCTAGTTCTTGCCTGTTTCACTCCCATGCTGCTCTTTGGACAGAAGTTCAAGCAGGAGCGGTATAAGAATTTTGATCGCAGGTTATTTCATTTTGGATTCATGCTCGGTTTTAATTCGTCCGACTTCACCCTGTATCCGGTTCAAAACGCTTATGAGCAATTCAAGATTTTAAATGTTCAAAATGACGACCAACCGGGTGGACAACTTGGCAT
>DBCM01000143.1:0-14681 GCA_002293045.1 Flavobacteriales bacterium UBA958
GAGGCTCCTCTTACGCATTCGTTCCCATAATAGCATTGACAAGGTGAAGGAGGTCCAATAATTACGCCTCGACCATACAATTCAAACTCATGCGGATTAAAAATGGTATTCATCAGCACCATCTTTTTTTGGAGAGCGGTTGCAATGTGCATCATCATCGTTACTTGTGTAACCACGATGTCACATGTATTGGTTAAACTTATAAATGTTTCTAAATCAAAATGTCCGGGATAAAACACTCCAGCCTTTTCAGACAGGGATACATTTTTAGTATGCTCCAATTCCCCCCCAAGAAACATGGGATAGTACCCTTGTTTGCGTAAGGTCATGGCAAGCGCTACCCAATATTCATCTTTCCAAAGGCGTGTATTCCAGCGGGGACCGCAGCCCGTGTTTAAACCGACCACTTGTTTTCCCTCACGTTTTTCGTCAAGGATTGTTTGCCAATGGCTATATTTTGCTTGATTTAATTGAATCGCATAGGGTTCAAAATTGAATGAGGCGTGACAAATTTCAAAAATCTCCTGAAGGTAACTTTTCGTATTTTCTTTAGATAATTGATCAAAAAATCCAGTCATTAACTTATGCTCCGCAGCGCTTGTACACGGTGCAACCGCGTGATCTTCCCACGTGTATCCGTACTTCTCACGCGCTTCTACTTTTGCCATTAATACGCAGGCCTCTGCTTCTTTATCAAGATTAACCGCTACATCGAACAAACTGTTTTCCAACAGAAAAACCGACATCGCATTAAACGGCAGGATTTGTTCGATCTGATCCTTAGGCAAGATTTCTGGACTTTGTGTCATCCACGTAATGTGTGCGTTGGGATATTTCTTTCGAAAAAATGGAAGTAAGGGCGTAGTGCGGATCACATCGCCTAAGGCGGCAAGTTTGATTATTAAAATACGTGTCTGAAGGGGCTCATAATGTGTACAACTGTCGCAAATGCTACCGTCCAATTTATTGAACTTGCACGGAATATGTCCTTTAAAAAATCTACAATCTCGCTTTACCTCACTGAATTCCATAAGTTCAAAGTTACAGATTAATGCCCGTACTCCAAGAGGCTGAAGTAAAGTTCCTTACCCTGCGAAATGTTCAAGGTATCAAAATTTGAAATTTGAAGGTCCTTGTAATATTTTTTCACCAAGCCAATTTGTTTGGCATAAACCTCGTATTGATTCTTATAGGAAACTAAGGTGAGTTCTTTGGCTGATATCACATGTACTGTGCTGTCAGACTGAATTGTACCGAAAGAAAAAGGCTTGTGGATATACTCATAATAAGCTTGTAACGGGGGTAAAAAATTAAATTGGTTTGGATCCCAAATGGTCGCCGTTTTTACAGGGAATCGAAGTACAACCCTTCTGATATTCTCTTCGACTAATTCCGCCCGATTCTCAGAAACTACCGTGGTCCAAACATCAGAAATCACCCACGAGGAAAAAGAACTACTTCGCGTATAGCGATTGAATCGGTTAACAATTCTTCCTTCGTTATCGATCAAGGTATCGCCGATTTCAGTTTTCAACTGATAGCTTAGGGTATCATGTGGAATAGCGGCATTCTCGTCATGTATGATTTCTGTGACCTGATAGATCCAAAAACTACCTTTTTTAATGGGATAATATCCGTAATGAAAACTTGAAATAAGGGCAGGAGCTGGTTGTTTTTTGCAGCTACTTGCGAAAAGAAGAATCGTTGTAAAGAAAAAAAGTACCGTACGGTTCATGCCTAAAAATACTTATTCTTCGGGAATTACTCCTTTATTTTTGCAATCAGTCAAATACTTATCTAGCGCTTTGGCATCTAAGCGTTTTCCATCAAGCCAATACGACTTGTAAAGTTCCGTGCCTTCCTCGTCGTAGGCATATGCATAGCCATAAGCCTTCCCCTCTCTAAATTTGATCCGGGTAGCTACCGAACCGTCTGGATGATAGGTCTCCCATGTTCCCGCCTTTTTCCCCAGAATATATGTACCCTGTTGCTTTTTGCTCCCCGTAGAAAAAAATTCCACATACGGACCATGCAGGATGCTGTCTTTGTAGGTTTCTAGTTGAGCACATTTAACTTCACCAGTTTCAATTTGATTCTGAATATAATAAATCATCTTTTCACCATTCAGCCGATTATTCTTAAATGTTTCTAAACTCACTAAAAACCCTTGTTGATTGAAATTCTTCCACACAGAATCTTTCTTTTGGTTCACGTATTGTCCTTCACTCATGAGTTGTTCATTCTCGAAATAGAACCACACATAACTGCGTTCCTTGGTTTCATGTTGAACAATTGATTTGATTTTTCCCGACTCAAAATAATACCTAAACTCACCTACCGGTTGATCATCTTTGAATTGACCTGAGTAAACCATCGTTTTGCCATCCGGATAATACTTTACCCAAGCGCCTTGTTTGCGTCCTTGGGAATCTTTTTTGTTTTGTCCATGCACGGTAGACGAAAACAAACCCATTAAAATCAATAAGAATACTATCCGCATAGCTTGTTCATTAATTCCAAGAGTGAATTCACCGAGAGGTCAGGAACCACTGTAGTTTCTTCCTTGCTTAACACCAAAACCGTTTTCATACCTAATTCCCTTCCAAATCGAATGTCACTGTCGGTATCCCCGACCATAACAGCCTTAGAGAAATCTATCTCAGGGAATTTAAGTTTGGCTTCAAGGGCCATGGCTGCGTTCGGTTTTCTACGATTCGGATTAGCTGTCTTTAAATCAAGAGCTGCATATACCGCATCAATTCGTCCGCCGTGAATGTTTACTTGAGAGCACATATCTTGATGAATTTGAGCCAGCGCGGATTCACTGAGTAAGCCTAACGCTACGCATTGTTGGTTGGTTACAACAATAATTCTACCAAAACGTTGGTTTGCCATGGTTAAGGCCGAAAGTACCCCTGTTTCAAACACAAAGGACTCTGAACTTAACACGTATCCCCCGAAAATCCGCTGATTAATAACCCCATCCCGATCCAAGAACAAGGTCCAGGTCTGATCGACATTAATACCTTCTATTCCCATCCTGATTTCTCTTCAACCAAATAAGAATTTCTTGCGGATGAATTCCGACTCACTAATTCAGCTAAAAATCCGGTTAGAAAAAACTGAAGTCCCATGAGCATAGCGACCAAGGAAACAAAGAATTCTGTGCGTTCCGCTAATTTCACCCCTCGGGTATGAATAAACAACTTATCGATCCCAAGATATAAGCCAAAACCAAATCCCACAAAGAACATCAAGGTGCCAAGGGCTCCAAAAAAGTGCATTGGTTTTTTTGCAAATTTTCCCATGAAAGCAACGGTCATCAAATCCAAGGGTCCATTCAAGAATCGATTCAATCCAAATTTCGAATACCCATATTTACGCGCTTGATGTTGCACGACTTTTTCGCCAATTTTTTTAAACCCCGCATATTTCGCCAACGCAGGCATGTAGCGATGCATGTCGCCGTATACCTCAATGCTTTTAACTACCGCACGCTTGTATGCTTTGAGCCCACAATTAAAATCGTGCAGATAAATACCTGTTATTCGACGTGCTGCCCAGTTGTATAATTTGGTAGGAAGTGTTTTTGTAATGGGATCGTAGCGTTTTTGTTTCCATCCTGAAACCAAATCTAATCCCTCTTGGGTAATCATCCGGTATAATTCAGGGATTTCATCTGGAGAATCTTGCAAGTCAGCATCCATGGTAATTACCACGTCACCATTCACATGCTGGAATGCCGTTTGAAGGGCCGCTGATTTACCATAATTTCGTTGAAACTTTAATCCAAACGTGTGTTGATCTGCTTTGCTTAAGCCTTGAATAACTTCCCAACTCCCGTCAGAACTCCCGTCATCTACGAAGATCACTTCATAAGTAAAGGAGTTTGCATGAAATACTCGCAACAACCATGCATGCAATTCCGGTAAGGATTCTTCCTCATTGAGCAGGGGAATAACGATTGAAAGTTGTGGCCTAATCATGCAGTTTATTCTTTTACAATTTTAAGGAATTTCCCCGCATGCAGAACCACATATAGTCCCGCATCCCAGTGTTGAACATCGAGTTTAAGTTCCGCTGATTCTGCTTGACCTTGTTCCACAATCCTTCCGAAGTTATCCATTATTACGTAGGGTTCATTCGTTAAAATGCCGGTTAAGGTTACAAAATCATGTGATGGATTTGGAAAAACATGGAGTCCACTCGTCGTTTCCTCCAAGGAATTCACACTGCTGTTGGTCACATAAAACTCGTCAAATGCAGCCTCTGTAATGTTTACATCGGGGTCATAGTCGGATATTGTCACGACCACTTGCATGCTCGATGTGATGGGAATTAGTCCATTAAGGCCAATGCTTTTATACTCCCAAGTCATGGCATTTCCTTGCGGCGGACTAACTGCGTCAATAAGCACCAGTTGAGTCCCGTTGCTTATAAATACTTTCAGCGTATCATCCACAGCCTGCGGTCCATAGAAATTATAATAGCCGCGTGCAAAATTCACATGCGGATTCGTCAATGCGGTTAAATCCATGGGTGGAGACACCAATACGGTATTTCCTTGATCCACATCATCGAAATCAGGATGTACATTTGGGTCGTTGCCTGTTACAAAACAGCTGGTCCCACAGTCCCAAGGGACATCAGCCGTTACCACAGAACCGCTAGACGTAGGATTTGGTGTTCCACGCTCCCAACTGCCAGTTTGCGCAGTTCCATTGACACTCCATCCAAAATCTAACTCAAAGTCGTCGTAATAACCGGGCAACAAGTTCACATTGAGTACTTGCGTATTTTGATCGATTACCTGGCTGGTGCAATATGTTTTATAGCCCCATTTCCCTACAAAGATATCATAGGGTTCTTGATAAAATAGGACCAGTTGTTCTTCACCTAGGGCATTGGTTACCCCGGTGTGCGTAATTAAGGGATGAACGAGTTTTATTTGTGCATCAAAAATCGGTGATCCGGTTGCTCCATCGGTTACATTTACTTGAACATTGAACGGCGGGATTGGGGTCAACTGGGCATCCAAGGTGATTTCTTGTCCTTGAATTAAGGAAACATTCGCCGTTAATGGAAAATACCCAACTTTTTCAAACAATACTTGCGCAGTACCTACCTGATAATATCCGGTGACATAAGCACCTTGGGGATTGGTATAATCCGGTTGATTGTTATTGCTCAACGTCACTTTTACATCGTTCAGCGGAGTTCCCGAACCCACCTCTGTGACATTTCCTTTTAAATAGCTTCCCTTCGTGTAGGTTGGTCCTAGAATAAATAAGCCCTCAGTAATGTCTGCGGCTATGATGGTACCGCTATTAAAAAACGGATATACGCCCCAACATCCGTCGAAGCCCGGCGTTTGACCATTGTAGGTGTCGTATTGTCCAACTTTCACCAAGTTATTCGGATTCGTGCAATCATGGATCACAATGCCGTCGGAATAATAACTGGTAATTAAATAATCACCCATCACATGGGTATTGTGCGGAATAACACCAGCTCCCGGAGAATTTTGAATCCGCTCTACCTCAACAATCGCATTGGGATTTGAAATGTCATAGACTGCGATATAGGCACCAGAAACCTCATCGGTAGTAAACACATATTGTCCGGAAGTTGATGGCCAAATGTTGTGCGCGAAAAGGTTTGGGGTGGATTGAGTGGCAATGAGTTGCGGTGTGGCGTGATTACTCACATCCACTAGACTGAAAAACCCATCGTAAATGTGCGCCAAATACATGGTGTCATTGCGAACATAGCCGTCATGACAATACCAGGTATCAAATTCGCCCACTTCTATGGGTTGCATGGGATTTGAAGTGATGTCTAAAATAATTACACCGCCCTCTCCCCGATTACTGCCGAATACATAGGCAAAGCCTTGCTCATCGCAAAAGCACGTATGGGCTGAAGTCCACGTTTGACCTGGAGGGCCCGTATACACACTGGTGGGAAGGTTAGTCGATTGAGGCAAGGGAGATAAATCAATAATCAACAAGCCATCATCCGCCTCCGTAGTAACGTAGGCATAATCCCCGTAAACAGCGGGGTCACGCCAAACGGACTCAGATCCTGGCATCCAGAAAATCTCCACCGGACTTGATGGATTTGAAATATCTACGATTGAAGTTCCTTTCGAAGTACCAACGATGGCATATTCATTACCAAACTCATCTTCATAGCCCCACACATCATTCAAGTTCGCGCCATGCAACTGTTGATATGAAATATGAGATAAAGAATCTACATTCAATTGGCCGAAAGACCAACAGGTAATGAACACAAAGCATGTTGCGAATAGTTTTCTCATAGTATAATAAGTGCAGCTGCGATGAAGATTAAGATTATTACCACATACTGCCAAACATCCGGAAAATACGTAGTAATCATGTCTTTTATGTTCATGGTTATTGCTTAATAAATTGTTTCGTATACACTTGGTTCTTCGTTACAATGCGGGCAATGTACGCTCCAGAAGGAAGACCGACAAGATTCACATTAGATTCGGCAAAGTTTTGCGACGCGGTCATTTCCTCGGTCAACCATTTTCTTCCCATCATGTCGTAAATTTCTAGGGTTGCTTCGTTATCGACAAATCCAGAAATCTCAATGGTCGTTTCACCGCTCGTCGGATTCGGGAATACGGCAATTTCGTGATCTAACTTATTTTCATTCAAGCCAACGCCAAAGCCTACGGAAAAATCATAGCGGTGGTAGTGACCAAAATCCCCTGGGAATAATTCAATGTAGCTTCCTCCCACATAGCGTAAGCGCATTTGGCCGTTGGTCTCCCCTTCTACTTGCGCTGAATACCAAAACGATAAGCCGTCATGATCCGTATCCTCGATGATAATGCTGTAACATCCTGGGGCAAGGTCAAAGGTATCCTTGTATTGCGTTTGATTGGCTAATTGATTGCGTTGAAAGATGATATTTCCTGCTCCATCGATTAATTTGTACGAATTCTCCACCGCCTTGTTGTTCGTGGTTAACCAGGCGAAGAACGGACCATTGATTACTTCGGGCGCATCGAATTTTACTTGTTTCACGCTATTTTGAAGGTATTCATCGTTTCCAAGGGTTCCATTCACATTGCTAACATAGGCCGTAAAGGTTTCTGTAGAATCCATATCCATCCAAAATGCAATGTCATTTACTGGGATTTCTACCACTTCTTCTTCCATAAATCCTAAGCTTCCTGTCCAATTGAATTGAATTTCATTGCCATAGGTAATCCAACATCGGATAAAACATGATGTTAGGGCGTTGGCGCCGGTATTTCGCAGCACCACTCTTGGATTTGAACAGGTCGGATTGAATTTGCTGTAGTATTCCCAATTGTTCGGATTCAATACGTCAACAATCGCGGCATCCGTTTGGAAATTTGGCGCCGAATAGGAAATCAAGTCGAAAGCACCAATATAGTTACCTCCTGCCGTTCCCGGATCTCCTGGAGGAACCGTTGTAATGCTGTAATCGATGGACACCGTATCTCCAGGTTGTACAAAAGGTGTTAGTTCAAAATCGAAATCCTTCACCCGATCTCCAGGACACCATCCTTCCCGCGCATAGGGCCAAGTACCTCCTTGACCAATGTTTGGATTATCACCACACTCGTTGGTTTGCCAAATATTCCAATTAAATCGTGGAGTTCCGTCGATTGATATGCGGTGGTCATTCGGTACCCATTCGCAGCAGGCCATGTTACCGACTTGCCCGTGACCTGACATCCTCGTCTTTATTTTAAACATTTGAGAGGTATCTGAAAGCACCACTGGTTTATTTTGTAGCACCAAGTCGTTGGCCATCTGCCCATAATTATACGACCTCCAATCTGCCCAAATCGGTTCACGCTTGTGAACATCTCTCGGAGGAATTCCTTTGATAAACGCAAATTTCAAATCCAAAAGCTCTTGCGTATTGTGGGCAGCTAAATCAACTACACCATGCAGATACTGCTGATAATCTGTCACATCATAAATCCAACTGAATCCATTCGGACCTAAATCGAAGTTGATGCCGTAAGGCGTAATATATCGAGCAATTTCCACGTCTTTTACAATTTCATACGGTTGCTCATGGTAAAGAATGGTGTCATTAATTAATTGCAAATCGGAGCCAACCGCACTCGTTGTTACTACTGCGCCTTGCGGACTAAAGGTGTAAGAAGAACCTTGTGGTACACCGCGGTAGCTGTTCACGATTTCGAAATGACGATTCACTGCTGCTTGCTCAAAAATCACGACAGGTTCAATTGGTTTGGATTGCAATACTGTGGTTGATTGCACCGCACCCGAAACGGTTCCTTGTCCAAAAGCAACTACAGGACGTTCAGCAAGGGTTTGAACCCCTGCTACTGGCGATGTCGCCTTGATCATGGAACCTGTAATTGGATCAAAGCCCTCGGAAAGCATTAACTTGTAATCGTTCGGGGAACGGTCATCGGCATAATTCACATCATCAAAATCATAATAGGTCATCAAGGCATTATAATTCGGATGCGTATTATCAATCTTTTCTTTGAAATTCGCTAAAATCGTAGCGGAATCTAAGGCAGCCTTGAACACACGAAATTCATCCACTTGTCCTTTCCACTTGATGCCATAATCACGACTTGCCCCGAGCACAAAGCGATGGATATATCCAACCGGACGGTTCAAATTCGTTCCACTGTGCCATGTGTGTCCATTTTTGTAAATAAACATTTGACCGGTACTTTGCTTTTTCACAAAGGCCCAATGATTCCAATTGTTATCAATTTCCGCTGCATTCATGGGTTTGTTGATTCGGTCATACCCGGTATGATTTCCTGCATCCCAATAAATGTTGTTGTTGCTCCAGGGCATGTGTATGTTTAACACGCGGTTGTTCAAGGTATCGTATGCTTCAAGAATGGTTGTATTTGTTCCATTGTTCGCATTTCCTTTCGCCCAAAACTCGATGGTAACATCTCCTGCAATTAGAGTGTCAGAAAGTTCAAGCATGCTGTAATTCGTTCCATCAAATTCAATCACGCCATTTCGTCCATCCACATAATTCGAAGAAGCGCCAGCGCCAGTTTCCACCTCAAAACTGTACTGTGATGCGGTGGGAGTTTCTGTATCAAAACTCAACTGAACGATTAAATTGTCAGTACCATTCCACGCAAAAGGCTGAAAAAACAAAAAGCGATTCGATCCAAGTTGCATGGAGCCTGGACTTACTTGTTGATTGTAAACATTTACAAATGCACCAGTCACCAGCTGGGATAAGCTGCTTAAATTGGTAGCAAGAAGGCTTATATTCGGAAAATCTATGCCTTCATTTTGCGCTAAACTTGAAACGAACAATGACAGCGACTGAATATCACCCGCCTGTACGCCTGCAGCAAGTAATTCTTGGGCCGTTACCAAAAACTGATACGTTCCTCCATTACTTTGGGTGTGAAATGGTAAGATACTGTTTCCATTACTGATGTTTACTGCAAAATCCTGCAATACTTCACCAGTTCTGAAGGACTGACTCCGTTGATACACATTCGAAAACGCTGTTCCGGCATTCACTGAATTGTAGTTGATCAATGCAGGTGCTTGAAAATTAGAAAGATACTTAGCTCCCTCACGCTTGACGGAATCAAAATTTCCAGTGTGGTCAAATACACGCGTATAGGTTAAATAATCCCATTCTCCACAATCGTACTGATCCCAAGTAGTCAAAGGGCTACATTTCAATTTGTAATACATCAGTACCTTCTCGAAGCGCTGTGTATCTAAACTTGCGGGAAAGGTGAACTCGTCGTGACGGTTGGTTATCGAATCAAAGGTAAAGGTCTGCACCCAAGTGGTATCTTGCGATAAAACCCTTGAAAACAAGGTGATTGTGAGCAGGGAAGTAAGTAAAATTCTCATAAATTCGCTATTTTAGCAAAAATACAATACTTGGCAGTATAAAACGAAATTCGGACAATATTTCCGTATTGGTTTGATGGCATGCGGATTGAGCCGAACAGTAACATCTAGATTAAATGAGGTTCACCAAAAGAATCCTTGTATTTAATCTGCCAAAATGTCAACTTATGGACGAACAAATAATGCACATAAACCTCTTGTCTAAAATCGATAACGATTCAGAATTTATTCCATTAATCACCGCGGAAGAAGAGGAATCAGTAAACAACCAAGCCTTTCCTGAAGAGTTAGCTATTTTACCCCTTCGAAACAATGTACTTTTTCCAGGCGTGGTGATTCCCATTACGGTAGGACGTGATAAATCGATTAAACTGATTCAAGATTCGAACAAGGGAAATAAAATCATTGGGGTAGTTTCTCAAAAAAACCAAGAACAGGAATCACCTAATTTCAATGACTTACACACGGTTGGTACGGTGGCGCAAATCATACGCTTGTTAAAAATGCCTGACGGAAGTTCTACGGTAATTATCCAAGGGAAACGGAGGTTTGAAATTGAAACACCCCTACAAACAGAGCCTTACATGAAAGCAAAAGTTAAGGTGTTCAAGGAGATTAGTATTTCCAAAAAAGACAAAGAGTTAAGTGTAATGATCAACACGATCAAAGAATTAGCCTTGCAAATCATCCGCGATAGTCCGAACATTCCTTCTGAGGCACAATTTGCGTTAGGAAACATTGATAGTCCCACCTTTTTGGTGAATTTTATTTCCTCGAATATGAACGCCGACGTTTCTAAAAAGCAAGAAATGCTTGAGGAAATGGATATGAAAAAACGCGTGATGATGGTAATGGAGCATCTAACGATGGAAGTGCAGATGTTGGAAATGCGCAATGAAATCCAAAACAAGGTGAAACGCGACTTGGATCGCCAGCAACGAGAATACTTCCTGCATCAACAAATGCGCACAATTCAAGATGAATTGGGTGATAATCCACAAGACCAAGACGTCGCTGAGTTTAGAGAACGTGCTACGGCAAAGAAATGGAATGAAACTGTAGAGAAAGCGTTTTACAAGGAATTAGACAAATTACAGCGAATGAACCCACAGGGGGCAGAATATACCGTTCAGATGAATTTCTTGGATGTCATGCTCGACCTCCCATGGAATGAATACACCAAGGATAACCTCGATTTGAAACGTGCCAAAAAAGTATTGGAGCGCGACCATGCAGGATTGGAAAAAGTGAAGGAACGCATCCTCGAATATCTAGCCGTATTGAAAATTCGTGGGAACATGAAATCTCCAATCTTATGCTTTTATGGTCCTCCGGGAGTTGGTAAAACATCCTTAGGAAAATCTATTGCCGAAGCATTGGGAAGAAAATATGTGCGCATGTCATTGGGTGGACTTCATGATGAAGCGGAAATTCGAGGCCATCGTAAAACCTACATCGGCGCGATGCCTGGCCGTGTAATCCAAAGCTTGAAAAAAGCGGAATCCGCCAATCCTGTGTTCGTATTGGATGAAATCGATAAACTCGGTCGTGGATTTCATGGCGACCCCTCTTCTGCCCTATTAGAAGTGTTAGACCCGGAGCAAAATGGGGCATTCTATGATAACTATGTAGAAAATGAATTCGATTTATCTAAGGTACTTTTCATTGCCACCGCGAATAGCCTAGGTGACATTCAAGGTCCGTTGCGCGACCGGATGGAAATCATAGAAGTGAATGGATACACCGTTGAAGAGAAAATTGAAATTGGAAAGAAGCACCTCATACCAAAGCAACTTGTAGCGCACGGATTAAACGCCAAGCAGTTTGAAATTGAAAAAGCAGCGCTTGAACAAGTGGTATTATCGTACACCAATGAATCTGGTGTTCGGGGGCTTGATAAACAACTGGCCAAATTAGTGCGATCAAGAGCTAAACAAATTGCCAATGAAGAAGCGTTTGAATTAGTCATCAAACCAAGTGATTTATTTACCTTTTTAGGGGCGGGACGAAACCAAAGTAAGAGCATTGCGAACGATGTGGCCGGAGTTGTAACCGGGTTGGCTTGGACCGCAGTTGGTGGAGACATCTTATTTATTGAATCTTCCATTTCTCAAGGAACCGGTAAATTAACCCTTACAGGAAACTTAGGCGATGTCATGAAAGAAAGTGCGGTAATTGCCTTAGCCTTTCTGAAATCTCACAGCGATTGGTTGAGTTTACCTCAAGCGGTATTTAACGACCACGACGTTCACCTGCATGTACCCGAGGGCGCTACGCCAAAAGATGGCCCGAGTGCTGGAATCACCATGCTTACATCGTTAGCGTCGTTATTCACCCAACGTAAAGTGAAAAAAGATTTGGCCATGACAGGAGAAATAACCCTGCGTGGAGAAGTGCTGCCGGTGGGTGGAATCAAGGAAAAGTTATTGGCAGCGAAACGTTCTGGCATTAAAGAAATCATCATGAGCAGCAAGAACAAACAAGACGTAGACGAGATTGAAGCGCGTTACTTGAAGGGATTGAAAATTCACTACGTGGAAACCATGAAATCTGTGCTAGACATCGCCTTAACGAAAGAAAAGGTATCAGAGCCCATTGTTATTGAACCGAAGAAGAAAAGTTAATCCCACGTTTCCGTATCGTTATCTTTCATGAGTTTTATCCAGTTTTCATCGGGATCAAGTTGATCACGCAAGATTTCTGCGTATTCGTCGGCATTCAATTCAAAACGAGCGACTTCAGTTCCCGTGTATGCTTCAATGGCATCCAATAAGGGAATCTCCCCAGTACTGCAAAAACTCAAGGCTTGCCCTCTGCGGTTTCCCCTACCCGTTCGACCACAGCGATGCACATAATTTTCAGGATTATCCGGGATGTCATAATTGATTACATATTCTACCTCAGGAATATCAATTCCTCGACACGCCACATCCGTGGTTACTAAAACTTTGTTGGCACCGGAACGAAAGCGTTCTAAAGTATTAAAGCGTTCGCTTTGCTCTTTCCCGCCGTGTAAAATTTCAACCGAAATACCAATGCGCTCCATGGCTTTTTGCACGCGTTCTGCACGCACCTTAGTTCGAACAAAAATCATAAACCGTTCATCTGGATACTCCGTCAAGATATTTTCCAGAAAAAATCGCTTGTCATCCATCTCCACCATCATGACCTGATGATCCACATTTTTTGACACGGGATTTCCCGGGGTAATTTGAATTCGAATGGCATCTTTTACCACATCGTAGGCCAAGGATTTAATCTTCTTATTGATGGTTGCTGTAAAAAACAAGGTTTGCAAATACCGAGGCAACTTACGTTTCGCATCGACAATGTCTCGTGCAAAGCCTAAATCAAGCATTAAATCTGCTTCATCGAGCACCCACATCTTTACGGTAGAAATATCTAAATACCCTTGAGCGATCAAATCGAACATTCGCCCGGGTGTGGTAATTAGGATTTGGGTGTTTTCTTTCAGCTTTTTAATCTGACTTTCCTGCTCTACTCCACCGATTAAGGAAAGAATGCTAATGGATAAGTGCTTGCTGAGGTCCAGAAAAACCTGCTCAATTTGTCGTGCTAATTCACGGGTTGGGACCATGACCAAGACCTGAACTCCGGATTTTCTGGCATAGCCATTGACTTTATGAATCAAGGGAATTGCAAATGCCGCGGTCTTTCCGGTTCCAGTTGGCGCTACCGCCATGACATCCTCGCCGTTGAGAATGTGTGGAATAACCTTGAATTGAATGTCTGTGGGGCGCTTATACCCTAAGTCTTCAATGGCTTGTAAGATAGATGGATGGATGGGATAATCCTTGAACTTCATAGCTCAAAGGTACGCAATCTCCTTAATTTTGATTGAAAAGCTTTTCTACTACTTCAAATCGGTAAGCAAAGATGGATTCTAGTTTTTTCCGAACAAACAAGGAATGCATTAATCTTCCCAATACCCCAAGCGGCAATTGGTAACTCACGATATCCGTCATTTCTACGGAATCTCCCAAGTCTTTAAAATGATGCTCGTGATGCCAAATGGTGTAGGGACCAACCCGTTGTTCATCCACAAAGAAGGCATTATCTCTTACCGTTTTAATCTCCGTTACCCAGCGCATCGGAATACCGAGCAGAGGTTTTACGGTATATTCAATCATAAGCCCTTCGTACATTTTTTCAGGCACCTCGGTGCGGACCACGAAGCCCATGGAAGAAGGGGTAATTTTAGACAGGTTATTGGGCGAGGAGAAAAAATCCCAACACGTGTCTATGTTGGCTTTTACGAGTTGGGTGCGTTTGAGTTGGTACATGAACCTATAACACTAGGCATTAAAAAAAGTTCTTTACTAATATAAACCTAAATACTGTTCGAGCAGTAAGATAAATCTTTGAAGGGGTAATCTACTCAAAACGATCGAACCGCCCGAACCAAGGTCTTGCTGGTTTTGTCGTAGTAATTTGTGGGTTTGGAGTCATAGAAACTAAAAAACCATGCCGAGGCTGTATTTGACTCCGTAGAAGACCAATAGAGGTTCATTTCCACGGGATCTGTGTTTGGAATTTCACTCAGTGCGCGTTCCACGGTGAATAAATTAGTATTCAGAACTTGCAACTCATAAATGGCGGGTAGATACCAGTCATCAAAGCCCTGACTCACGTAGGCATCACATAATCCCGCCGCTTTAGTTGTATCTCTGGTCGCAAACATAATGGCAGTGGTATTGGCGCGACCGTCCCAGGAACTTTCGCAGCTTTCGATATCTTTTTCCTTATCGCCCCACTCCGCCT
>DBCM01000143.1:14691-15290 GCA_002293045.1 Flavobacteriales bacterium UBA958
TCGGGTTAAGTTGGTTAAGGAAACAACTAATCCATGTTGTTTTCCCAAAGAGTCTTGAAACAAATGAAAGATAACTCCGCCTTCGGTGCGTTGTCCGATGTAGTATGGTTTTTGAGCTGAAACGCTACACAGCGTAGCAAGAAAAAATAGGGTAAGGAATGATCTCACAAGTAAAAATTTTTAGGAAAGATACACATTGAAATTGGAAACACGCTACTTCCCAAGCTGAATTAAGAGATAATCAACACCATCATACCTTATCTTTCCATACGCTGAGAGCTCGGATAAGGTCCGTTTATTAACCACGAGATAGGCACACCCCTTGGTAGTTAATTCATTCACCACGCCTTTTTGACGTAATGCTTCATCCGAAAGATTCCACCCTTTTCTACCCAAAAGATACAATTCTTGGGGATTGCTATTTCCATTAATAGCCACTAAGGCATCCTCTGGAATATATTGTTCCGCGAGGTTTTTTAAGTCTAATTTATAGGTTTCAGATTGATTCAATCTAAAATCATACAGTTGATTACCGATGGCTTCAGTGGAAATACAGAGCATCCATATCCACGCAAATTTCCCAAGGATGGACAAGGCAT
>DBCM01000009.1:0-5498 GCA_002293045.1 Flavobacteriales bacterium UBA958
GAACAGGGGGTGATTCCAATGTTTTGTAATGACATTTCGGTTAACAAATCTACCCGAACCTGGATTAATACCGGGGAACGCGCGGGCATGTTGAAACCCAGTACAGGGTATTCCTTCGAACGTTCCCTGAGTTATGCGCAACAGGTGGTGTGTGAAATGAAAGGACAAGCCACACTCAACCCGCGAACAAAAACCCGCTTTTCTTACTATGATCGGTTATTGTTGCAATTGCTTCGCGATCAACCGGGGAAAGGCAGTTTGATTTTTACTCAACTGTTTAAACGGAATTCAGCAAACTCGGTATTTAAGTTTTTGGATGAGCGAAGTACGGTGACGGAAGATCTTCAAATCCTAAGGAGTTTGCCCTTTGGTTTGTTTATTAGGGCTGCACTTAAAGATGCCGTTTGGCGAAGTCCGAGGCTTTTATCTCCGCTGCTCGTAGCCACCGTACTGCTGCTCTTGTTCCAGACCCTTGATGTAATGCACATCGGATATTGGGCATTAGCGATCGGATTCTTGGTGCTTGGAATCCCACATGGCGCCTTAGATCATCTCCATGCACTCCGCCAACCTTATGGGTGGAACATGCTGGGCTATGTGTTTGTCTATGTAGCGCTTGGTGCGCTGATCCTCGGATTATTTTACATCAGTCCTTGGATCGGGCTGCTTTCATTTCTCGGCTATTCCATGTGGCATTTTGGTGAAGCAGATTTGGCGCATTGGAATCTCGAAAAGTCATGGAAGTCCTTGTTGTGGGGATGCTATATACTTGGCGGGATACTGGTGAGTCACGCGCCTGAGACGGTTCAAGTACTGCGAGAAATGAAGGTCTCTATTCCCTTGGATTCGGTTCCGAGCGTTTCGATGGCTTATGCCTGGATTCTACTCGGAGGGGTGTTTTTCATAGGGTGGTTAAGAAAGGGAGCGATAGTTAGTGGTGTAGTATCCGTATACTTGTTGTCCGCACTCCCATTGATTCCCGCCTTTGCCTTGTTCTTTATTTTCCAGCACAGCCTTCATGGATGGAAGAAAATAAAAGCAATGAGCCACAAATCAGACCTTCGACTGTGGCTAAACGCCTTGCCCTTCACGCTGGGCGCAGTGGTCCTGTTTGGACTCAACACCTATTATGCGTCTATCACCTGGGGTCAAGTGTTTATATTTCTGGCCGCACTCAGTTTTCCGCATGTGGTGCTTATGGCTACCCTGTACCGAAAATCTGCGGGAAGAGCTTGATTCGATATCTAATTAAGTTATTTTACTTTTTTTTGTAACCAATGTAATCGACTTCGTTGTTGGGGTATAATCATCCAGAATTTCTGTGTTTGCAGAAGCCAACCGACCCGGGCAGGGCACGGTGGAAAAATGATGAGGGGCGCCGCTCAAAAGAATATGCTAAGCCGGTTTATTCTGAATGATTTTATTGTTTAACCGCCATTAGGCATAAAATTATTGACATGAAACGAATAAATCCATGGGCACAATTTGCCAAAAAACAACTCGTAGTATTTGCTTGTCTCACACTACTTTCTTGTATTTCACATGCGAACGCTCAAACATTTTTGTTGCTCGACGGGTATGGAACACGTACCCCACATGATGACCTTCCAATATATCGCATGTATGAAAAGCACTTCGGGTCTAAAGAAGAAGCAGTGGAAAGTCATAAAAAAGTGTTAGACATGAATGGTCTTGATACAGCCCTAACCGATGTGAATTGGGAAATGGACACTCCTATTTTTTCTAGCATTCTTTGTTTTGAGTCCAAGAAAAGAGTCATGGTGACCTTCGTTACTTCAAACATTGATGGCGGGTTTTCCAGCGTTTTTATGGAGTGTAAAAACGAAAAGTTTGAGTTGTTTGAAAGTGATGGGTATGTGTTTGTTCATGATCCAGCGAATAAGCGAAACAGCAATGATTAAGAGAATTAATTTTTAAAAAAAGCAGCAATGAAAAAACAATGGATATTATGGATTGGGTTGCTTATCGGAATGATAAGTCCCCTCCACGCACAAGAAGAAAATCCGATGGAGCCCACGCCAAAACTGGGTACACTCACCTTTGAGGATGGCAGCACCTACAGCGGCGAAATAGAATTAGGTCAAATGAGTGGCATAGGAACGCAGTATTTTCCGGATGGTACTTGGAGAACTGGACATTTCCAAGACAATAAATACCTAGCAGATTTTATTGCTAAACCCCCTTGGCATATGGTTGGCTTGGATTTTATGTTGGATCGGGAGTATAAAATGGAAACATTTTCTATGGATTTGAAGGTCTTAACCGATGTACCGGATAGTTTGAATTTATACATAGCGCCTTTTGGTATTGGGGAGTTGAATGGCACGCAATTCTATGGCGGTATTCAAACTAATTGTGGGGGGTATTATTCGGTGATAAAAGGACAAAATAGCGGTCGTTTCATTCCGCTTGGACGAGCAATGATATTCTCGCGGTGGGGTACAAGATCGTCGCTTGCGTTAAAAAAAGTAGATGGCGGGGTATGCGAAAGCAGCGGGTACGAAGATGACTTTGTATCGGTGCGCAATACGCTCCAATGGAACAAGGGAACATACACGATTACGCTTGTCAAAACCAAGGAAACTGTGATGCTTGACAGTGTTTTGCATACCTACGTAGAGATGCAGGTATACGACCACAAGAAAAAACAAACCTTTAGTGGGGGATCTTTGGCATTTCCAGGAACCACACTCACTTTAAATCAACGCAATTATATCTTTTTTGAATTGTATGGCAAACGGGTGAATGTAAATAAGCTTCCCCATTTAAAGTTTGTTTGCGAGAATTACCGTGTCAATGGCAATTCAGTGGAGATTCCATTTGTAGCCTCTATCTATGAAAAAAACTATCCTTCGTATGCGGATGCAACATATCATGAGGGTAAATTTAAAATAGAACTGGGTAAACCAAATGGAAAGCCACTCACCGAAGGGGATGGGATGAACTATCGGATGTTATATGAAAAATGATGGCAGTTGTGATACTCCCCCCTGTCTCGGTGCATTAAAGGGTCACCGCTGACTCAAATAGTATAATCTCTTTAAAGCGGTCTGACTTTTTACCGAAGCCCAGGCGAAGGTGGGAAGGGCCGCTTTACGTTAGCGTTAAGAGTTTGAGGAAGCATACGGATGTTCAACCGTGGGGGAAGAGAGACTGAATAGCCACAATTATATTAAGTGTGGCCTTAGGTAAGTTGTAGATTAATCGTAAGATTAATTTTTATCCTTGCCGTTAGAATTATAAATATTCCAAATGGTGAAGTACATATATATCCCAAAGATAATAGCACCTACGATGTACATTGATGTCGTCATTTCTGTGAATCTTTTCTTCGTTGTCGAATAGCAATGGCAAACAATAAAATCGTTCCAGGCCAATGCGCTGAATACGCCGCTCCTTCAGTGTTGCCAGATATACCTAGTCCAATGGAATAAAGCATGCAAATAAAGGCAATGATTACTGGATACCAAGTGTTAATAAATTTCATCATTTGATCTTAAAAATTAGCTGTTAATGAATGGGTTGATGTGAAGTGTAAATGTACGTGTTAAATACAATTAAATCAATGTACCTTTTGTTAAATAATTATTTTCGAAGCAGGTATTCTATTTCAATCAAACAAATCCACGGCCAATCGAAAGGTATTGCAATGCGCTTCCACGATGTCATTAACATCTGGGGAATACCCACCCCCCAAGGCAACAGCCACCGGAATTTCGAGGGTCTTTAAGGTTTTGAAAACAACTTCATCCCGTTGCTTACAATCTGCTAAACTCACTTCAAGCCTTCCAAATTTATCGGTGTTTAGGATATCAACCCCTGCCAAGTAAAAAGCGAAGTCGGGTTGAAACGACTCAATAATTTTTGGAAGATGTTCAGCTAAAAGGGCTAAGTAGGTCTCCCCGGTAGTGCCATTTTCAAGTTCCACGTCGAGGTCGGATTGTTCCTTGTGAAACGGATAATTGGTTCTTCCATGCATGCTAAAGGTGAACACCTGCGGATTGTTTTCCATCAACTTGGCGGTGCCGTTCCCTTGATGTACATCGAGATCAATGATCAGGATTTTGCGACAAAACTTGTTTTTCAATAAATAATTTGCCGCAATGGCCATATCGTTTAACAAACAAAATCCCTCACCGCGTTCGGCGAAGGCATGGTGAGTACCTCCTGCGACATTCAATCCTGCGCCATGCTTTAGTGCATGTAGGGCAATGTCTATGGTTCCTTGGGTAATGACCAATTCCCGTTTCACCAGTTCGGGGGATTGTGGAAATCCGATTTTCCGTTGTTCGGAAGGGCTTAATTGTTGTGCCAATAATCGCTTATAATACGCCTCGTCGTGGGTGCTCAATATCACAGAAGCTTCGCAAGGGCTTGGCTTAAAAAAATGATCAGAAGTGCAGGTGCCTTCATGCAGTAATTGCTGTGGAATCAGTTCATACTTGAGCATCGGAAACCGATGGTTTTCAGGAAGGGGGTGCGCATAAATCGGGTCAAAAGCAATTTTTATCATACGCGTTACAAACGAAGCATCTAAGCTTCTAAATCGTTATTATTCACTTGGGACTTGATCAATACCTTGACGTAGTGCCGGTTTCGCCGTTCCTTCTTGGCGTTGGCACGTTTAGCTACGCGTTTATCCGTTACGATGAGGTTGAGATCGTTCAAATCGGATAATTCCCGTACGTCGTTGATGGAAGTTCGTTTAGGCACCCATTAAAAACATGCAAGGTCAAGAAATGTTTGAGATGCGTTCTGGGGGGCTTTGTTATCTAATTGGGCTTAATTCCGTATCTTTAAAGTGCAGATGAACCAGCAAAAAATATCCATTCGTTTTTTTAATGACCGTGAGGTTCGTGCGGTTTGGGACGAGGAAAATTCCATATGGCGGTTCAGTGTATTGGACATTGTTTCGGTGCTCACCGATCAAGACGATTATACGAAAACAAGAAACTATTGGAAATACCTAAAAGCCAAACTCAAAAAGGAGAACAGTGAAGTGGTTAGTGTTACTACCCAGTTGAAGCTAAGTAAACGCCTTGGGTTGGAATCAGTTTCGTACTAAGTTGAAGGTCAATTTGATCTACTTTTATCCCGCACCCTTCGATACGCTCGCAAAAGCGAGCACTCAGGGTGCGGCTATTAGCCCATTTTTCAGTTCACTTTACTTGTCCCTTAAACATGCACCAAAGGCATTGAATTTTTGGCAACCACCTTTACTCCCGGAAATAATCGCCTCTACCTCACAAAGTAAATCCCGCACAGAATCCGCATGCAGTTTGGTGAAGGCAATCCACTTTTTCCCGAGGTCTTTGAGTGATGCTCCGAGGTGATACACTTCAGTGTGGTCAATGATTAAAAATCGGTCGTGGCTCTTGGAAAAGGGTATAACTTCGAAGTTGTTGTATTGTTCGTTATCACCTCCCTTAATCCCTCCTCAAGGAGGGAAACACTTCCTCCCTCGAGGGAGGATAAAG
>DBCM01000009.1:5542-9482 GCA_002293045.1 Flavobacteriales bacterium UBA958
AGGAGGGTGAAGAACATCGGGCTGTTTTTTCGACAATTGAGTGAAGGTTTGTTCATCGATGAAGTTATCGATTAGCACGATGATCTGTTTAGCGGATCGAATGATCCGAGAGGTGAGTGCATAGGCATCGAAGACTTGTCCATCCATATAAACACCTTGTGTTGGAATCAGTTTTGTGTTTATTTGAAGGTCAATTTGATCCACTTTTTTCGTTAAACCCACCAGATGATCTTCGAGGCGGTTTATGCGGTTGTTTATGGAATATCCCTTGAGTAGGTAGTCTTTTAGTCGTTGTGTAGCCCATTGCCTGAATTGTGTTCCACGTTTTGAATTAACGCGATAACCCACAGAGATTATAGCGTCGAGGTTATAGAATTTAATTTTTCGGGTAATTATCCGGTTTCCTTCTTGTTGAACTACCGAGAAATACTCGGTAGTTAACTTTTCATTTAACTCTTGATCGAGATATATATTTTTAAGGTGTAACCCAATGGTATCAGAATCTTTCTGGAATAGAGTCCCCAGTTGTTTTTGGTTAAGCCAAATAGTTTCTTTTTCTTCATCCATCCTTACTTCAATCCGCTCAGTAAGGTTATCGGGGTGGTAAATGATGATCTCGTTTTTCATGGGTTATGGTTAGCAGTTGTTGCAAAAAATGCAACAACTGAAATTTTCATCAGTTCCTCTTCTTTGAATATATTCTTTAAGTGTTTAGAGATTACGGATTTATCTCGATCAAACAATGTTGCGATTTGATTTAAAGAAAGCCAAACCGTTTCATCCTCCATCCTTACTTCAATGCGCTCAGTCAAGTTATCGGGGTGGTAAATTATTATCTCGTTTTTCATGGGTTATGGTTGAATGTTTTGGAAAACGTAGAGAATGGCATTTCAGTATTATTTCCACTGGGTGCGCCCTTCGATACGTCCTTCGGACTACTCAGGGTGCACCCTTCGATACGTCTACGCCCCACTACGGCGGACAAGCTCAGGGACCGCTTCAATCTGAATCATCAATTAAATCGTCAATGGTGAATGTTTAAGCATGTAGCAAAGCGAACTGAAAAACGGGATACCGTGAGGAAGCCTGCGCCGCGGCGTAGGATCACCGAAACGGTCGGTTTTCAGGAGTGGAGCGCCCATGCTTAAACCCTTCACCGAGCTTTTTGCTACTTTTTTGTGGTAAAAAAGTAGGGGAGAGTTTTTGTCTTTTCCACTTACCCTTCGATACGTCCTGCGGTCTACTCAGGGTCCGTGGAAAAAGTAGGTGGGGGGATGTATCAAGACAAAAGAAAATCCTACCTTTATCCATATGAAACAAATCTCCGTAGTAGCTGCCGTAATTGAAAAGGAAGGCAAAATCCTGTGCGTGCAGCGCGGACCTTCTTCCCTGGAGTACATCTCCCACAAATGGGAATTCCCAGGGGGAAAAATAGAGGCTAACGAAACGGAGCAAGAAACCATTGTGCGTGAAATACGCGAAGAATTGCACATGCAGTTTGAAGTAGGAGAGAAGCTGATGGTGGTGGAGCATGCCTACCCCGATTTTCACCTGACCATGCACACCTACCGCGGAACCTCCGCCGATGAACCCACCCTTACCGAACACCTGGCCTACCGTTGGCTTGATCCCGAGGCCTTGCCTTCTTTGGACTGGGCGGAAGCGGATGTGCCGATTGTTAAGCTTTTATGGAACGAACATGTGCCAATTCCGATAAACTAATAGTAAACGGCTTCTTTTCCTTCATTTGTTTGGATTTTTTTTTCAATATCTCATGTTCTTTATCAAAAATAAATGAGTCTAACTTGATTTGATCGCCCAATTTGAAAATGAAATAATGATCCGACATTGGTGAAGAAGGATATTTTGTTGGTTCGAATTCTAAAAGTTCTTTTTTGCTGCATATTCTTCTTTCTTCATTATTCAAAGGATACATGTAGTTGTGTTGCAAATCTTTATCTCCATAAAGAACAAGGTATTTCGCAATAATCATTTTACCATCAATGGTGTAACCTGCACCATAGCGAATGTTGTATTTTGCATTGGCTTGAATCCAATTGAGGTGCGATTTACCCTTGTAATACCCGACCAAAACATAGGTTTCCTCGGGATGTTCTTCTTGACCTAATTCCCTCAGTAGTGCCTCCAACTTTGGATCAGAAATTTTCTGAATCGGTTTTTGGTCATATACCTTCTTGGTCGCTCTTGCCATACGTTCCCGTTGCGACAACACATCCTCTAAATTCTCAATGACTTTATCGATAAATAGTTTAATGTTTTCCGACGCTTCTCCTTCATTATTTGGCCTCAAGGCAAAGGCTCCAACTCCAGGAATAATCTCATGAAATCCTTTGAATTCCTTATTGTCTTTTGCATTTCCCGGATAAAGAATATACGCTCCACCGGATCTTCGAATAGCATCCTTGTAGGCGTGCATTTTGTATAAATCAACATTCTTGTAGATTCCTTTCTTTTCTTCCTTTTCGCGCACATTAATAGAAGCTGAAGCTCTTTCCTCTTCCAATGACTGTTTTTCTTCATCACTTAGATTTTCGCTATCAGCAACAATTATCTCTTCTCCTTCTTCCAGTTTTTCTTCTTTTAAAAATGAATATTCAACTTTGTACTTCGCATCAAAATGTATATGCACAATGGACTCTGTTGTCTCTGCATCCTCCTGCTTTTCGATATCTTTGGGCCAGATCGATAGGGTATAGTCCGGTCGAAATGCTTTTGAGTAGGATCCTGCTCTTTTATCTTTATCGTAATCCTTACCTCCAACAAAGGAACGATTATAATAAAATTTGATATTCAAATTTCTTATATCTGAAAGGTGGGTAAAATTAAACGCTCGTTTTTTTCCCTCTTGTAACGTCAAAGCTAATCCATGTTTATCAGGAACAATTAATCCATCAATCCATTGATTAGGGTCTTTAGTGGTATTTTTGCCATATTTATCAGAAAGGAGCTTAAACAACACAAAGAACACCCAATATTCGTATAAAGAAGCAATATCTTTCTTTCCTCCAGCAAATAAATTTTCTTCGTTATCAGGATTCCAACTTAATTGGGCGGTAACATGAAAGCGTAACCAAGCCCTTAACAATTCCCGGTAACCGCTTCTTCGTTGCAATACTGGACTGTTCAGTTTTAACGAATTAGGACGGTTTATTTCCTTGAAAAAAGGTTGATTTAGTAAATTATCCAAGCGCTGTGTGAAGCTTTGCACTTCTTCTGATTCTTTGGTGAGTTTTGCCCTTGTTAATTTCGGTAAAATGGACTCGCAAAAATCTTGAAAACTGGTCAAGATATGCTTTATGAACCGATTTTCAGGTGTATCTACTGATTCAACTTTTCGATTTGAACTGATTTTTGTGGGGATGCTTGTCAAGTTAGCAATAGACTTTGTTAGTTTCATTCGATTGGGACCAGAAGCCAATTCTCGGATGTTTTTCGGCGTAAAGCGTCTAATGCTGCGAACATCGCGCGCTTCTAATTCTGTTTCCCATTTCGTAGCGGGATTTGAGATGATTTTCTGCACCGCTTCCTCAAACTCTTCGTTTTTGAATAAACTGCGGACGAACAAGAACCGCTGATAAAGCTGCTTTTCATCATCTAATTGTTCCAATCCAGATTCATATGACTGTTGAATAGGTATATTATATTGAAGCACCAAGTCAATGGACTGTTCAGCAATGTCCTTAACCATTTCTTGATATTCAGATCTTTCACTATGAAAATCATAATCACTAATTCCTTTTTCATAACTAATTTTGGTTGATCGAATTTCGATAAACTCGTACTTAATTTCTTGAGTTAAACGATGGATGAATGGAATTTGAAAAGTGCCTACAAATGTATTTGGGTTAAAACCACCGATGACTCCGTCCTTAATTTTTGTGAAAGTACCCGCGGTTTTTTCGGTATCAATAAACCAATT
>DBCM01000027.1 GCA_002293045.1 Flavobacteriales bacterium UBA958
TATGACAGTAAATACATGGAGTCGGTCTGGTGGTTATTGGGGCAACTTTATGAAAAAAACTTACTCTACAAGGGCTATACCATTCAGCCTTATTCTCCGAAAGCCGGGACGGGACTTTCTTCTCATGAGTTAAATCAGCCGGATTGCTATAAAAACGTAAAAGACACCTCGATTGTCGCTCAATTCAAATGGCTTCCAAACCAAGCAAACCCATGGGGAACATACGGGAACAACCGTTATTTTTTAGCGTGGACAACCACTCCTTGGACCCTCCCCTCGAATACGGCATTAACGGTTGGTCCAGGGATTGATTATGTGCTTGTGTATACCTTCAATCCATATACCTTTGAATCGATCGAAGTGGTCTGTGCTATGCCCCTCGTTTCTTCGCTGTTCGGTAAGGGATTTGTTGCGGTAGAATCTTCAGAGGCTCTCGTCCTTCCTGAGGATAAAAAAACCATTCCGTTTCTTGTGGGTTCGGCACACAAAGGGCAAGACTTATTCGGATTGCGCTACGAACAACTGCTCCCTTATTGTTTGCCCTTCGAACGTGCAGAGGAAGCCTTCCGAGTCATCGGCGGGGCTTTTGTTACCACGGAAGACGGTACAGGAATCGTACATACTGCGCCTACTTTTGGGGCAGATGATGCACGAGTGGCACAAGAAGCTGGGGTACCCCCTCTATTGGTACTGAATGAATCCGGGCATCCGGTTCCTTTAGTAGACCTACAGGGACGCTTTATATCATCTATGGGTAACCTTGCGGGTAAGTATGTGAAACAAGCCTACTATGAGGAGGGGTCCGAACCGGAAAAATCAGTGGATGTTGAAATCGCTATTCATTTAAAGGAAACCGGGTATGCGTTTAAAGTTGAAAAATATGAACACAGTTATCCGCATTGTTGGCGCACCGATAAGCCCGTGTTGTATTACCCCTTAGACTCGTGGTTTATTCGGGTTTCTGAACATCGCGAAATGTTGGCGGAACTCAATAAAACAATTCAGTGGAAACCCGAATCAACTGGAACCGGGCGCTTCGGTAAATGGCTTGAAAATGCCAACGACTGGAACCTTTCCCGTTCCCGATACTGGGGAATCCCAATTCCTATTTGGAGTACTGAAAACGGCGATGAACGCCGCTGTATTGGGTCGCTAGAGGCCTTAAAAAGTGCTTGTGAAGAAGCGGTAATCAAGGGGTATATGAAGGTAAACCCCCTGCATGCATTTGAAACCGGAAATATGAGTGCAGAGAATTACCTGCGCGTTGATATGCATAAAAATCAGATGGACGAAATCATCTTGGTTTCTCCAAGTGGACAGCCCATGCGAAGGGAGGCGGATTTAATTGACGTATGGTTTGATTCAGGGGCGATGCCTTTTGCTCAGTGGCACTATCCCTTTGAAAACAGCGCCTACATCGATAATGGCACGCACTATCCAGCAGATTTTATTGCTGAAGGGGTTGACCAAACGCGCGGTTGGTTTTATACCCTTCATACCATCTCTGCGCTGGTATTCGGAAAAGTGGCATATAAATCGGTGGTTTCGAACGGATTGGTATTGGACAAGCACGGGCTAAAGATGTCGAAACGACTTCAAAACACCGTAGATCCCTTCGTGACGCTTGCTGAATTTGGTGCGGATGCCACGCGGTGGTATATGCTGACCAATGCGCAGCCTTGGGATAACTTAAAATTCGATGAATCTGGGATTAAAGAAACCCAACGCAAGTTCTTTGGAACCCTATACAACACCTATTCATTCTTTGCGCTTTATGCGAACATTGATGCCTTTGACCTTGATGCGAATGAAATCCCTTTGGAGAAACGTCCAGAAATGGACCGTTGGGTGCTTTCTCGATTGAATAGTTTGATACAACTCGTAGATGACTGTTACAATCAGTACGATGCAACCAATGCGGGACGACACATTCAGGATTTTGTGTGCGATCAATTGTCGAATTGGTATGTTCGCTTGGGAAGAAGGCGTTTCTGGAAAAACGAAGACCCTGTTGATAAACTGGCGGCTTACCAAACCTTATACACCTGTTTAAAAACAATCAGTATTCTTTCTGCACCGATTGCACCGTTCTACATGGATCGCTTGTATTTGGATTTAACCCAGGGTAAAGAGGCAGAATCCGTGCACTTGGCGAAATTCCCAAGCGCTCAGCAGTTCGCTATAAACGCAGCACTAGAGCAAGAAATTGATTTGGCTCAACGAATTACTAGCATGGTACTTAGTTTGAGAAAAAAGGAAAAAATTCGAGTTAGACAGCCCCTAAAACAGATTTTAATTCCTACGCTTCCAGAACCGTTGACCACCTATGTGAATCGCATTGCCGAACTGGTGAAATCAGAAGTAAACGTCAAGGAGCTTACGTGGTTAGATGCCCGCACCTTGGTTAAACAAATCAAGCCGAATTTTAAAACCATCGGGCCTAAATATGGCCAACAAATGAAAGGAATCGCCGCATGGGTAACCGACCTGTCTTCCGACGAAATTCAGGCCTTTGAAAGCAACGAAGGTGCACGTTTTATAATCGATGGGACTCAGATTGACCTGACCTTGGCAGATGTAGAAATTAGCACCAAAGATGTGCCCGGATGGGCTGTGGCCAGTGAGGGGATTCTGACCGTAGCGTTGGATGTTGAAATTACCCCAGCGTTAAAAGCGGAGGGAATCGCTCGAGAAGTTGTAAATCGCATTCAGAATGCGCGAAAAGAAGGTGGGTTTGAAGTAACAGATAAAATTCTAGTGCAATATCGGGGGAGCGACGAAGTCCATGACAGTATTTCAACCCACGTCAACTATATTGGAGAAGAGGTGTTGGCAAGCCACTTTGAACGGATGTCAAGTGCGTTTAACGGGGTCGTTCAAGAGGAAATCATGGAGGCTAACGACTTTATATTTACATTAATAAAAAACACATGACTTGGATTTTTGACCAAAAAGAAACAGCAACCTCAGAGGGTGCCGCCATCCGATGGATAGATCATCGGTTTTTTACCCTAGACTTTGAGGGAGAAGAATTTCACGGCGAAGTTATTTCTGATTTAAGCGAGGCGCATCAGTTAGTGCTTAAAATTAATCACCGAGTATTTCATATTCGCAAGAAACATGCCTTAGATGAGTTAATTCAACAGCTTGGAATGGATAAACCAAAGGTTCGGAAAATCAAAAGCTTCAACGCACCAATGCCCGGCAGGATTATTCAAGTGCTCGTGAAGGTAGGCGACGAAGTTGATGCCGGAACGCCCCTAATTTCCTTGGAAGCGATGAAAATGGAAAACACCTTAAAATCAAGCGGCATTGGAAAGGTTAAGACCATTCATGTTGTCTCGGGTGCCGTTGTTGAAAAAGGTGCGCCCTTGTTCGAATTCGAATAAGATTAATACAGGATTAATGCAGCAATTGTATATTCGTCGACAAACCTCTTGGATTTCCTTATGAAAACAATCAATCGTGAACTTAGCTGGCTTAGCTTTAACGCCCGGGTGTTGCAAGAAGCCCTTGATGAAAAAGTACCCCTTATTGAACGTTTCCGGTTTTTAGGAATCTATTCTAATAACTTAGATGAGTTCTTTCGGGTGCGCGTGGCAGGCGTTAGACGCATGATGGATGCGAAACAAAAAAAAGTATACGGATACGACGGGACCGCAGAAGAGTTATATAAAGAGATTCGCAAAGTGGTTTTGCATCAACAAGAACTGTTCGAGTCGTGCTATTTAGAACTTACCCAACAATTAATCAAAGAACACATCTTCTTTGTAGATGAACAAACGATTACGCCTCCTCTAACAAGGGCCTTGTCCAGCTATTATAAAGAAATCTTTAAACACATGCTTTTTCCAATTATTTTGGACAAAAAAGCTACATTCCCAGACCTTCGAGACGACGCAATTTATTTGGCCATTAAAATCCATAAAAAGGGCTTGGCAAATCGCTATGCCATATTACAAATACCGCCAGGTAAGGCACGGTTTCATGTAATAAACGACGGCGCTTCTTCGTATTTTATCCTTGCGGATGATATCATCCGTTTACACCTGTCCGATATCTTCTCCATGTTGCCTTATGATAAAATCAGTGCTTACACCTTTAAATTTACCAGAGATTCAGAGCTTGATTTAGAAGACGACGTAACCCAATCTTATTCCGAAAAGATTGAACGCAGTCTAAAGAAACGGAAAAAAGGAACTCCGGTGCGCTTTGTGTACGATGAATTCATGCCTGAAGATTTATTGACCTATTTACTAAGTTGTTTAGAGCTTAAAAAATCTACAAATGCTATTCCCGGAGGGCGATACCACAATTTTAAGGACTTTCTTCAGTTTCCGGATTTCAATCGAAAAGACTTACTTTTTACGCCGCAACCACCTCATCGTCATGCCTTTTTAGAATCAAGCCAACAACTGTTAGAGCGCATCAAGGAGCGAGACGTTTTCTTACATTTTCCTTATCAAAAATTCGACTATATCATCGATTTATTGCGCGAAGCTGCGATAGATCCTTTAGTAACAGAAATCAAGATTAATGTATATCGTCTTGCGCCAGATTCACAAATCATGCGTGCCCTGATTGCAGCAATTTACAACCGTAAACAGGTAGTGGTTATTATGGAACTTCAAGCGCGATTTGATGAGGCAAATAATTTACAATGGTCAAATCAACTCAAGGAACATGGCGCGAAGGTTATTTACGGCGCTCCAAACTTAAAGGTACATTCCAAACTCTTGTACATTAAACGGCAAAATAAAGGTGCGGATTTATCGGTGGCCTATGTAGGTACTGGAAATTTTAACGAACGAACCTCACGAATTTACACGGATTTTGCCCTAATTACAGCCGAAAAACGCGTAGTTACTGAGGTCTCTAAAGTATTCCGTCTCCTAGAGAACAATATGGAGCGGGTAAGCTTCCGTCATTTAATGGTCTCTCCCATAAATTACCGACGAAAAATAATTCAACTCATAGACCGAGAAATTCAACTTGCCAAAGCACGGAAAGCGGCCTTCATTCGAATCAAGTTAAACAACCTAACCGATCGTCAAATGATCGAGAAACTCATAGAAGCGAGTATGTCGGGCGTACGGGTAGAAATGATTATTCGGGGAATCTGCTGTTTAAAAACTGACCTCAAAAGAAATCCAAACCTTACGGTAATTAGCATCGTTGATCGATACCTGGAGCATGCGCGATGTATGGTGTTTGGCAATGATGGTAAGCCCCTCTTTTATATTGGAAGTGCGGATTTAATGGAGCGCAACTTGGATTACCGAATTGAAGTGGCAACCCCAATTTTCGATCCTCGAATTCAGGCTGAGATTACAGAAATTTTTGAATACCAATGGAGAGGCACCGTAAAATCTAGGTGGATTACTTCAGACATGAAAAATGAATATCGGCGAACGGAAGGTCCCCCGTTTCATGCACAACAAAATTTATATTTAAAATACAGCGAAAAAGAATCCGATTAATCAATCACCGGGATGGCATGTTCTAGGGCACTGGCTGCAGTAAAGACGGCATCTATGGATGTGCTTAGTTGATTAGACCACCGATATTCTATAGGTTCCCCGCTTATACACCACGCTGCGCATTCGTCGATCGTCTTATCGGTTAAGTCAAACAACACCGTTACTCCAATCTGCTTGAGTGCGTGGGCATTACAATGTTGCTCAAAATGATTCGCATAGGGCACCACTAAGAGCTTTTTATGGAGATAAAGGGCCTCCGCAGGCAGCTCAAAACCAGCGCCGCAAATGATGCCTTGTGCGCTAATTAAATCGCTTAAAAAACCAGGTCCACCTATGGGACAAAACGTTAAATTTCCAACGCACTCCTCTTGGCTTACTTCTTTCGTATATATTCTAAATATGCCAGGCAGCTTTGAAAAATACGCGTGTAAAAAAGACCTGTCAAACGCCGTTAAGTACACTAAATTATGGGAGCCCCTGGTGGGTTTGGCCGCTAAGATTTCCTCTCGAATGATTGGATAAAAGGTGTCCTCGGTAAATCGTTCAAAATGAAACCCTAAGCTAATTGTACTTGGACAATAATGCTTAATGATCCAACGGCCTAAGGGAAACCAAAGGGGAGATTGCGGGCTTCCCTGAGCCCTTACTGCTGCTTGATGACTGAGCTCCACACAGGTTATCCCTTTCCATTTGCACGCCCATGCGCTTACGGGTTCAAAATCTGAAATCACCAAATCATACTGCTCAAGGGGTAATGCCCGAACTTCTCTTAAAAAACGCAAAGGCTTTAGTCCCTTCAAAGTCTTTAATACATCAATCCCTCCTCGCGCTGACGATACAAAGGTCAATCCATAACATTGATATGCAATGGGGTATGGGAACGAAAGTTGCGATTGATTTCCGCTTATTAACACATCCACCGTGCCGCGTTGAGACAAAATAGGAAGCAAGGCAATGGCTCTGCTTAAATGGCCATTCCCTGTTCCTTGAATCGCATATAAAATTTTCATGATGCAATCTGTTCTTCAAGAATCATAGATAAATCGATAGCAGTCGATTTTAATTCCGATTCTGGGTGCTGTTCGGCTGTTTCTGTAAATTGATAGATGGACCATTTGCCATTTACGTATTCAAGGGACGTATGGTTCTCTACCCAATCCCCAGAATTTAAATACGTTACTTCTCCCGTACCGTCGGCAGCGGAAAACACTTTAATGGCTGGTTGATGAATGTGCCCACAAACCACATACTTATATCCTTTTTCTCGCGCGATTTCAGCCACATTTTGCTCAAAATTATTAACGTAGGCAATCACTCCTTTCACTTTATCCTTAACCTTCTTGCTGATTGATATTCGTTCCCTTCCTAATTTCAATAAGGTCCAATTAATCATGGTGTTGATTAAAATTAATAGGTCGTATCCTTTCCCACCAAGCTTCGCTATCCATTTGGATTGCCTCACCGAATAATCAAAAACATCGCCATGAAAAATCCATGCTTTTCCCGTGGGTAAATCTAACACCACCTTATTATCTAAGGTTAAATTCCCCAAGTCAAATCCAGTAAATCTTCGCAAAGCTTCATCGTGATTGCCTAATATATAATGCACCTGCGTACCGCTACTCATTAGGCGAATAATCTCTCTGATTACCTTCAGGTGAGATTCTGGAAAGTACTTCTTACTGAATTGCCAAATGTCGATTATATCGCCATTTAACACAAGGGTTTTGGGTCTTATTCGCTTTAAATACGAGACGAGTTCAGATGCCGCTGAGCCATAGGTGCCTAGGTGTACATCAGAAATCACTACTACTTCATGCGTATATTTCACGCATCAAAAGTGCTCATTAACAAAACGTTAGGTGTTATGCTAGAATTTTATTTTTGTTAAGTTCACTTAACCACAATATTGATTGATTTGTCTTTCAGACAGGATACCTTTGCGTCCTGATAACTCGGCGCAGAAAAGGTAGCACGGGCGTTGTTTGAAAACCCATAGGACTCGGTAGGCATTCCGAGCACATTTTTATCCAGCTTATCATTTTTGTTTACATCGTGATACACTGCAATCGCATAGGAACCGGGCGTTAAGTTGGTAAAGGTCACCTTGCACTTAAGCTGCTCGATGTCTACAATTTTGCCTTTAAGTTGCTTGCCATAGCTTGGAAAGGTTTCGCTGGAATTAAACAAGGCAACATAAGCTTGACCCTTATTTGAAGGGAATCCACTCACGTTAACTTCTAAACTCACGGTTTCTTTGTTAAACAAACCAAGCAGGAGGAGCGCACAACACCATTTAAGCATGAAAAGAAAACGTTCGTGTAGAATATTTGTTCACGTTTATGGTCCTTAAGAAATGTTTACCTTTACCCTATGAAGCAGGTACTCGTTACGGGAGGCGCAGGATACATCGGTTCTCACACCATCGTTTCGTTGGTGGATCAAGGCTTTTATCCCGTTATTGTGGACGACTTACGAAACAGTTCCCAGGTAATTCTGGATGGATTAGCAGAATTAACCGCGGAAAGATTTTCATTTATTCCTTTAGATATTTGCGATAAAGAGGCCTTATTTAAGGTGTTCGATGCCCATACATTTGACGCCGTCATTCATTTTGCCGCCTACAAATCAGTGGGTGAATCGTGTGAAGTACCGCTTAAATATTATCAGAACAACCTCATTGGATTAATGAATATACTAGAGGCGTGTACTAGGTATTCCATTCCTAAATTTGTTTTTTCTTCCTCTTGCACGGTCTACGGAGAACCCGATCAAAAGGAGGTATACGAAACGACGCCTAAACGCTTACCAGAATCCCCATACGGGTTTACCAAATGGATGGGTGAACAGATTATTGAAGATGTGCATCGGAATTCCACACCCTTTCAAACGATTTGCCTTCGATATTTCAACCCAATTGGTGCACATCCGAGTGGATTAATCGGTGAACTTCCGGTTGGAGTCCCAAACAACCTCTTGCCTTACATTACACAAACTGCTGCTGGGATTCGTTCTCACCTTACCGTATTTGGAAATGACTACCCCACCCAAGATGGCACCTGCATTCGAGATTATGTGCATGTAAGTGACGTAGCGGATGCCCATGTGCGTGCCCTATTGTTTACAAGCGACAATCCCTTGGATATATTTAATATTGGAACGGGGAAAGGCACCTCTGTGCTCGAAATGATACAATACTTCAATGAAGTTTCTGGTATAGACCTTCCGTATCAGATTGG
>DBCM01000019.1 GCA_002293045.1 Flavobacteriales bacterium UBA958
AACCAAAGGAGAACAGGATCATGAGATAAAATAGAGCTTAGGTGGGTTTAGATAGCTACAAATGATCTAAAATTTTCCCGATCCACGATCATCACATTGGCGCGGTAGGCATCGATGAAGCGTTGAGGAAATTTGGTGTTTTTTCGTTTCCATTTAAATTCATAGGCGCTTATTTCCCCATTCACCTCTTCTACCAAGTCTATTTCTTGCTGCTGCTTTGTCCTCCAAAAATACATCTTGGCAAAGGTATCTTTGTACAAGTGCTGCTTTCTCCGTTCAGCCATTAAAAAATTTTCCCACAAGGCACCTTTATCGGCTCTTAAATCCAAGGGATTGAAATTTCCCAGCAGCATATTTCTAATGCCATTGTCGTAAAAGTATATTTTCCGGTTTTGTTTGATTTCGTTGCGTACGTTTCGGCTAAAGCTGTTCAATTTGAATATGATATAGCCTTGCATTAAAACATCTATGTATTTCTGAACGGTAATTTTGTTGATTCCAAGCAAATTGGACAATTCATTGTAATTTACTTCACTCCCAACCTGCAATGCTAAAGCCTGCAAAAGTTTTTCTAAAACCTCCGGTTTTCGAATTTCTGAAAAAGATAATAAATCGCGGTATAAGTAACTGTTTACCAGATTCTTTAAGGTCTCACGCTGGTCCCCTTGGTTGTTGATTACTTCTGGGTACATTCCGTAAAGTAATCGATTTTCTATTTGCTGTTCTGACTTAATTACACCGATTTTATGCTCATATTCTTCCCAAGAAATAGGAAACAACTCATACTCCCATTTTCGGCCTGTTAAGGGCTCGTTTAACACATTGCCTAATTCAAATGAGGAAGAACCACTGGCAAAAACTTGAACATTTTTGAATTGATCCGTGATAATTTTAAGGGTCAATCCAATGCCAGGAATTCGTTGGGCTTCATCCAAAAAAATGCACTTATTTTCCCCGATAATGGTTCGGATTTGCTCTGTGGTTGGTTGTTGCAACAGATTTCGTGTAGAAGGATCGTCCGCGTCAAGAAATAGATATTTTTGACCTTTTAAGACTTCCTTGATCAATGTAGTTTTGCCCACTTGTCTTGCCCCTACCAAAATAATAGCTTTTCCACGGTACATTTTTTCAATGATTCGCGATTGGATGGTTCTTTCAAACATTTTTTTTATTTTAAAGGTACTAAAAGTTATTATAATGACCAAAAGTTAGTCTTATTAGTTATCGTGATGACTTAAAATTAGTCTTTTAAGTCATCGTAAAGACCAAAAGTTAGTCTTATTAGTTATTACAATGACCTAAAGTTGTGATTTTAGCCAGCTTGCATGAAGCGTATGGAGTGGAAAAAGCTTGCCTCGTCCCCCTCTGTCTGGGCGGAAATTCTTCCTTTGTAAAACAAATCATCCACAATATGTAAAGTAATTTATTGATAATATGTAAAATAAAAATAGCGTAAAGTGTAAAATAAGACTAAATTTGTAACGGAAAACAAAGTGTATGTCTTCAGAACTTACCTATTTATCGCGTATTTCAGACGAAGCATTGAAACGAAAATTAGATGCTTCGGGTGCTTTATTGATTCGAGGCATGAAGGCCTGTGGTAAAACACAATCAGCGAAGCAACTTGCCGCAAGCATGATCTCTTTTGATCGAGACGAGCAGGTGCCATTGCTCATGGAAACAGCTCCAGAGCGATTGTTACTTGGAGATACACCCCGCTTGATTGATGAATGGCAAGAATACCCGAAAATTTGGAATTATGTGAGGCATGAAGTGGATCTACGAAATAAAACGGCTCAATTCATTTTAACAGGTTCCTCAAATCCAGAGGAAAGCGTGAAAATGCACTCCGGTGCAGGAAGATTTACGGTCTTAGATATGCGCACCATGAGTTGGCAGGAAATGGGGTATTCATCAGGTGAAATCAGCTTGGGTAACTTGTTAAATGGAATGAGTCAAGCAACGAGCGACACACCAACAGACCTTGAATGCATTGTCGAGCGAATCATAAAAGGAGGATTTCCGGGCTTACTGAATAAAAGTTTAGCCCAGGCAATTGAAATCAATCGCGCTTACGTTGATTTGTTGGCAGAAGTAGACATGAGCCGCGTTTCAGAGGTTAAAAGAAATCCCGAGAAAGTTCGGAGTCTGTTGCGTGCACTTGCCCGTAATGTAGCAACAACCGTTGATATCACAGTGCTAGAGAAAGATATTAAACTCAATGAAAACACCGATATTTCTCGTCCCACCATTTACGATTATTTAGAAGCCTTAAATCGTTTGATGGTCATTGAAGATCAACCTGCGTGGAATGCACACATCCGATCGTCAGCTTCTCTCCGCAAATCAGCTAAACGTCATTTTTCAGATGTTGCGCTTGCAGTCGCTTCATTAGGTATAGGAAAAGAAGCCTTGTTAAATGATTTGAAATTAACCGGTTTTTTGTTTGAATCACTCGTTGTTCATGATCTGAGAGTTTATGCGCAGGCAAATGATGCTAAAGTATATCATTATTATGATTCAACCGGTTTGGAAGTGGATGCCATTGTTCAAAAGTACTCCGGCGAATTTTGTGCTTTTGAAATCAAATTAGGTATCGGGCAAATTGATGATGCGGCGAACAAATTGTTGAAATTTGCTTCAATTTTAGAAGAATCAAGTAGCACCAAGTTACAATCATTGAATGTGATTACTGGAACGGGGTTAAGCTATGTGCGAAACGATGGAGTGAATGTAATTGCACTCTCTTCACTTGGTTTCTAGCATTATGGAATTAAACAGTAAATGAATATAACAATAGTTGCCATAGTGGTAGCGCCAAAAAAAAATAGAATGAAATTGAGAATATTGCCCTTATTAATCAGTGTGTTTTTTAGTTGTGATTTTATTGCCCAAACCCTTACCGCCACCTTTCCCTCCATGGCGGGAGAACTCGTGCGTTTTGGGACCTTTCAAGGCATTCAATCGCGTACCCTAGACAGTGTGAAAATAGGAGCAAACGGCTCTTTTTCCTTTTCCTTTAAAACCGATAAACCGGCCATTGGCTACCTCATCACAGCCGAGAATAAACCCTATTTTTTAATCCTCGATAAAAACGAGCGCATTCGTTTGCAAGGCGGTCACCTCAGCTATTCCGAAAGCGTTGAAATCCTGGAGGGCCAACAAAACCTAGCCTTCGCTACCTACGCAGTTCAACATCCCCGACGCGAACAAGCGCTCAGTGCGTGGGGCTATTTGGAAAAGATCTACACCCTCGACAGCCTCTTCGCCGTTCAAGCCGTTCCCTCACAGGCGATTCAATCTGAAAAAGTTCGCATCAAACAAGAAGATCAAGCCTACCTCGAGGCACTCAATCCTTCGTGGTACGTCCGTTGGTACTTGCCCATGCGAAGGTTGGTGAGCGACGTTTCCACCATTGCCCAATACCGTACCGAGGAAATTCCAGCAACCCTCACTGCCTTTCGAACACTCGATTACACCGACGAACGCCTCTACCGCAGCGGCTTACTCAAAGA
>DBCM01000051.1 GCA_002293045.1 Flavobacteriales bacterium UBA958
ACCTTGTTAAAGCAAAAATCGAAAGACAAAGTGGTGCAAGATAAGCGGGAGCGAACCTTTTCGTACCAAATCGAAGTGCAGAACAATAAATCATCGGCCATTCAATTAATTATTCAAGATCAGGTACCAATGACCACAAATAACGACATAACGATTGAATTGCTTGAAAAAGACGGCGCACGAGAGCTGCCTGGAAATGGAATACTCGAATGGGATTATAAGTTAAAAGCCGGAGAGAATAAAAAACTTGAGTTCTCATACAAGGTAAAACACCCAAAAGATCAACAAATCAATTTATAAGCATGAAGGCTATCGGAAACGGTAGCCTTTTCTTTTTTATCTTTGTTTACAACAAATAATCCCTAAACCTTGTTAGGAGCATATGAAGCAATTTGAGATCCCTGCATTTTACCGTTCTCCGATCATATCGAAGGTGAAGGCACGAAGAAAATTGGATGACCCAAGGAAACAAGATTTTAGTCCCACCCGTCTACAATTTCCGAGAGTCGAGTTTATTATTGCACGACATTTTGGGTTCTGCTATGGGGTAGAGAATGCCATTGAAAAAAGTTATAAAGCCATCCAAGAGCATCCCGATAAACGCATCTTTTTATTAAGTCAAATGATTCACAATCCGGACGTTAATGAAGATTTATTAGCGCAAGGAATTCAGTTTCTTCAAACACCTGAAGGAACACAGCTCATTCCATTTTCGGAACTCCATGCGAACGATATTGTAATAATCCCCGCCTTTGGTACTACCGTAGAAATAGCGGAAGAAATTCGCTCCACGGGTGCAAACCTTGATTCATACAATACCACGTGTCCTTTCGTGGAAAAAGTATGGAATCGTTCCCAAAAACTTGGAGAAACAGACCACACCATCATCATTCACGGGAAATACGACCACGAAGAAACTCGAGCTACATTTTCTCGCAGCACTCAAAAAGCACCATCTTTAATTGTAAAGAACCTAAGTGAAGCACAATTTTTAGGCGCGGTAATCTGCGGAGAAAAAACAACCGCGGAATTCTATACCTATTTTGAAGGCAAATATTCCGAAGGATTTTCACCTGAGTTACACCTAAGCAAAATCGGTGTGGTAAATCAAACCACCATGTTGGCATCCGAAACACAGGAAATCACAGATTATCTACGCGAAGTGCTCCTTGAAAAATATGGCGAAACAACCATTAAAAATCACATGGCTGATACCAGAGACACCCTGTGCTACGCAACCAATGACAACCAATCGAGTACCTATGCGTTAGCGGAAACTGCTCCCGACATAGCCATCGTGGTTGGTGGTTACAACAGCTCGAATACTACCCATTTGGTGGAGATCTTGGAACATTACGCCCCCACTTTTTTCATTAAAGGTTCGAGTGAAATCATCTCTAAAGATGAAATTCATTCGTTCAACATTCACACGCATCAAATGGAAACACGTGCATTTCTACCCCAAGAATCCCCTATAAAAATTGCGATTACCTCTGGAGCCTCATGTCCGGATGCCATAGTAGACCAAGTGATAACTAGCATCCTTGATTTATTGGAGGAAACAACCAGCCTAGAAGAAGTATTTAGCGCTCAAAATCAATAAACATATCCAAGATGAAAATATATACTAAAACAGGGGATGATGGGACTACCGGATTAATTGGTGGCGTACGAGTAAAAAAATCGGATGCTCAAATCGATGCATACGGAACTGTTGATGAATTGAATGGATACTTGGGATTAATTCGTGATTCGTTCGAACACGTAGAAACCCAAGCCCAACTAATGCACATTCAAAATCAGCTATTCGTTATTGGTTCTCACTTAGCTACTGCAGAAAAAGGTAGTTCCATGTCGCTGCCTGAGCTCGAAGGGAACGCCATTGAGCAATTGGAACAATGGATGGACCAAATGGATGAAGTCTTACCTGAATTGAAGCACTTTATCTTACCTGGAGGACATGCTGTGAGTTCGTATGCACAAATTGCTCGTAGCGTTTGCCGCAGGGCAGAGCGATCCGTCGTTGCCATGGATGAAGCGAATCCACGTTTTGGAAAGGAAATTAAATATATAAATCGCTTGAGTGACTACTTGTTTGTACTTGCCCGTTTCATTTTACAAGAATTTGGAAAAGAGGAAGTTAAGTGGATGCCGAAAATAAATTGAACCAAATAAATTAAATAATCATCAAAATTTTCATTTTCATTTGGAAGATATAAAATAAAATATACTTTTGCCGAAAATAACACGCCTAAAATAACTGAAAATATGTATTGGACTTTAGAATTAGCCTCCTACCTAGAAGACGCACCATGGCCAGCGTCAAAAGACGAATTAATCGACTTCGCTATTCGAACAGGCGCCCCCCTCGAGGTAGTTGAAAATCTTCAATTATTAGAAGATGAAGGTGACATTTATGAAAACATCGAAGAGATTTGGCCTGATTACCCGTCGCGTGAAGATTTCCTTTTCAACGAAGACGAGTACTAGATTTATGAGATCCTGCCTGCTTTTACTTGGAGTATGTTTCGGGTATTTTACTTTCGGACAAAAATCTCAAGACACCATACCTGACTTACGAAAAGTTCCAGCTACCCAAGTAATATCATATCAGGTAATGCCCGATGTTGAGGGCGTTTTTGATTTAAATACGGGCAAGGTATATGAGACCATGGTAGTCTCGAAGAATACCGTCTCGAAAAAATCGCTGCGTAAGTTGACGAACGTGCTTTTTAAAGCATCGACGTACACCCTAACCTTCTCCAATTCACAAACCTCCTCAACTGAAGGAACGTTGAGTAGCGCAGAACAAAAAGAAACAAGCAATGCTCCTGACCATAGCGGAACGTTAACGAACAATCCCTCGACAGGAAGTGAATCTGGAAGAGAAACCGGAACTTCCACCCATAATGTAAACCCAGAAGGGAGTGGAAGTGTTTCTGCTCAAGCATTAGATTCCTTACCCTTGGATTCAAGCACATGGGTTTCAGGAGGTATATCAAATCGCTTCACGCACATCATTACTTTTGAAAACGATCGATACGTTAATGTTGCTTTGTGCGTGAATCATTTAGAAAAAAGCGTTCAAGTGTATTCATTCATGCAGCCTAAAAACTTAAAACAGGCTTTCGATCCAACAAAACCTTACATTTTTTCTGGGAAACTGAACGAAAAAGCACGGTTAAAAATTAGAAAGTTCATTCCTTAAACCCTTTCCTCATTTTTCGCTACTATGAAACACCTATCCCTCCTATTAATAATTTCCTACACCCTTGTGGTAGGTCAAACCGAAAAAAGCACCCATTGTGCCAAACGTGATCGTTTTGCAAATCATCAATTAAAAAGCAATAGCCTAAGTGTTTCTCAAATTTCAAAATCTGAGGAATATGACGTCACGTATTATAAGTTAGATCTTAACATGACCAATACAAGCACCACGCTTTCAGGTTACGCAGAAATGAAAGCCACAGCGTTGGTTTCAATGGACACAATTCTCTATGAATTGTTCTCCACCCTTGCTATTTCTTCGGTAAGTTTAAATGGAGTCAATGTTCCTTTTATTCGGTCAAATTCCGCCGTAAAGATTGGCGTTAATTATCCTGCAGGAACCGTCTTTACTGTACGAACGAATTACAGCGGCACCCCGCCAACCGCACAAACGAATCCGCTAGGCGGAAGTGGGATGTCTAACGCCACCTCACCCTCTTGGGGAAATGAAGTAGTTTGGTCTTTGTCTGAGCCGTTTTGCGCCTATGAATGGTGGCCTTGTAAACAAAGTTTGACCGACAAAGCGGATTCTTGCGATGTCAACATTACCGTTCCTAATGCCTGTAAAGCAGGATCCAATGGAAAACTTATGCAAGTTGTTAATTTGGGCAACGGAACCAGTCGCTATGAATGGAAGCACCGTTATGCCATTGACTATTATCTTATTTCTGTTGCCGTAGCGGAATATGTAGAATATAATCTCTATGCGAATCCGGTGGGTGCCCCTGCCCCAATTCTGATTCAAAACTATATCTATAACAACCCGCAAACCTTACCTAATTTTCAAGCTGACATCGATGAAACGGCTGATTTTATGGAATTATTCTATGAGTTATACGGTCCATATCCGTTTGAAAATGAAAAATACGGGCATTGCATGGCTCCATTTTCCGGAGGAATGGAACATCAAACCATGACCACACAAGGGTTTTTCAATCCTGCCCTTACCGCGCACGAATTGGGGCATCAATGGTGGGGAGATTACGTGACCTGCGCTTCGTGGTGCGACATCTGGGTGAACGAAGGCTTTGCTTCGTACAGCGAACAACTAATGCTGGAAAATCTATATCCCGGACAAGAAGTACAAAACATGGCCGATGTGCATACTAACGTAATGTCGCAAGCAGGCGGTAGCGTTTGGGTGCTCGATAGTTTGAATGAAAACAGAATATTCAGTGGGAGATTAACCTATGATAAGGGGGCAGCCATTGTTCATAGTATGCGCTATATCATGAATAACGATAGCTTGTTTTTCGAAACCCTTCGTAACTTTTTAACGGGTAAAGCCTATTCAACAGCCTACGGAATTGATGTACGCGATGCCTTTACACAAGCGTCAGGAATTGACTACACTCCATTTTTTGATGAATGGTATTTCGGAGAAGGATTCCCAACCTACTCGGTAGAATGGAAGCAAGTAGGTTCAGATGCGTTGGTTAAGATTTCACATACGAGCTCCATGCCAAATGTTACCCCAACATTTACCAATCCGATAGATTTAAAGTTTACCCGTCCGGGAAACACAGACACCACGATTCGTTTTGACATCACTTCAAACGCCACTACGTTTCAACTTACAGGCATTGGTACCATCAATAATTCCATCGTAATAGACCCGAGCAATTGGATCGTAAATCAAAACGGAACGATCAGCATGAATGCCGTATTAGACCTGAGTCCGATCACCCAGGAACCCGCACTTACCCTCTACCCCAATCCAACGGCTGAGGACATTCGGATACAAGCGCTCGTGGGTTCAGCAACCTATATCATTTATGACATGCATGGAAAAATCCAACAACAGGGGTCGGCTACTACCAATCAAGCCATATCCCTCAAATCACTCCCTGCTGGAACATATTTGATGTTGATTCAAACCAACGGAA
>DBCM01000137.1 GCA_002293045.1 Flavobacteriales bacterium UBA958
CAAGAAAAAGCGCAGTTTTCTAAAATCATGGACCACGTGGAACGGATAACTTTGAACCTCGAAAAAAGTAGCGATGAGGTAAGTGCAATTATTGGAAACACCAAAAAAGTTACCGATGACATGGTCAGTGCAGACTTCAAGGGGACTATTCTTGAAGCCCAAACGACCTTAAAGAAGTTTAACTTCATGCTCGAAGATGTGAACAGTGGAAAAGGTACCTTGGGCAAACTGGTGCACGACGAAAAGCTATACAATGAACTTGTTGAAACGAATAATGAACTTCAAGAACTCGTTGATGATTTGCAAGCACATCCCGAACGATACGTACATTTGTCTGTGATTGGACGAAAAAATAAAGGGCTCCAACTCACCGGAAAAGAAGAAGGAAAATTAAAAAAGTGGTTAGATACAATCCCTGAATAGCCCATGATAGCACACCTTGTTTTCGTTATCTTGGCCTTGGTTTCTATCGCCATTTTCTCATGGAAACTGAGCTCCATTGTAAAGCAAATTAAGCTTGGTCGCCCCACCAACCGAACCGATCGAGTAGGGGATCGAATTAAGACTATGTTGCTGGTGGCCTTTGGTCAGAAAAAAATGTTTAACCGGCCAATCCCGGCAATCTTGCATTTTATTTTTTATGTGGCTTTCATCATTACCCAAATCGAATTAATCGAGGTTTTTATTGATGGATTCACAGGATCTCACCGCTTTTTCTATCACGCAGGACTGGGCTCGTTTTATACCTTTGTAATCAGTTCAATTGAAGTACTTTCGGTACTCACCTTTATTGCGACCTTGATTTTCTTCGCCCGTAGAAATTTAATTAAGATTCCACGGTTTACCTCCTCAGACTTAAACGGTTGGGCACGAAATGACGCCAACCTCATTCTGTTGTTCGAGTTGTTGTTGATCATTTTTATTTTTATGATGAACAGCGCCGATGAAGCGGATAAAATCATGCATTCCAACGTGGGGTATGGTTTTGCTGTAAGTCAATATCTGGGGCCTTTGTTTTTTGGACAAATCACCAACATGGAGTTACTTCATATTTTTTCTTCGATTGGCTGGTGGGGGCACCTCGTTATGGTTTTTGTGTTTTTAAATTACCTGCCATATTCGAAGCACTTACATATTCTCTTCGCGTTTCCAAACACTTATTTTTCCAACCTTAATGCGAAAGGAAAATTCAATAATATGGAGTCCGTGGAAGCGGAAGTAAAATTAATGCTTGACCCTTCCGCTGACCCATATGCTGCAGCGCCTGCTGCAGAGGCTCCTCAGCGCTTTGGAGCAAAAGATGTGCAAGACCTTTCTTGGAAACAATTGTTGGATGCCTATTCCTGTACCGAGTGTGGACGCTGTACTTCGGCCTGTCCCGCCAATCAAACAGGTAAACTTCTTTCTCCAAGAAAAATCATGATGGATACGCGTGATCGCTTATCGGAAATCGGAGCGAATAATTTTGAGTTGAATGACGGAAAGTCTTTGCTGGGAGATTACATTACCCCCGAAGAACTTTGGGCCTGCACCAGTTGCAATGCGTGTGTTCAGGAATGCCCAGTGAACATAGATCCATTATCCATTATTGTGGATTTGAGAAGATACCTGGTTATGGAAGAGTCAAAAGTTCCAACGGAGTTAACAGGAATGTTAACGAACATTGAGAACAATGGTGCGCCATGGCAGTTTTCTCCTGCTGATCGAATGAAATGGACCGAAGAAAATTAAACAGATGAATTTGAAAGTTCCAACAATGGCCGAAATGATGGCCGCGGGAGAAACTCCTGATGTCCTGTTTTGGGTAGGTTGCGCCGGCAGTTTTGACGACCGTGCCAAGAAAATCACCAAGGCAATAGCTAAAATTTTAACCCATTGTAAGGTTAAATTTGCTGTGCTTGGGACTGAAGAGTCATGCACTGGAGATCCTGCACGCCGCGCTGGAAATGAGTTTACATTTCAAATGCAGGCTCAAATGAACATTCAGGTACTGAATGGCTATGAGGTTAAACGAATTGTTACTGGTTGTCCTCATTGCTTTAACACTCTCAAGAATGAGTACCCAGAACTTGGTGGGTCCTATGAAGTGCTGCATCATACCCAATTGATTCAGGACCTAATTAATACCGGTAAATTGTCCCTAATCGATGGTGGTACGTTCAAAGGAAAAAAAATCACCTTCCATGACCCGTGTTATTTGGGCAGGGCAAACGATGTATATCAAGCGCCTCGCGACCTCATTGAGAGCCTCGACGGAGAACTGGTAGAAATGAAGCGCTGTAAAACCAACGGCCTTTGTTGTGGCGCAGGTGGGGCTCAAATGTTTAAAGAAGCAGAGAAGGGCAATAAGGAAATTAATATTGAACGTACAGAAGATGTACTCGAATCTGAGGCAGATATCGTGGCTACCGGTTGCCCATTTTGCAATACCATGATGACAGATGGGGTAAAGAATTTTAATAAAGAAGCAGAAATACAAGTGCTTGATGTGGCAGAATTAATTGCTCAAGCAGCCGATTTATAAGAAAAATGACAGATCAACGAACTTGGGTGTTCATCGCCAATCGCATGTTGAATGCCGAGGAAGTAACCATTGTTAATGATACATTGAACACGTTTGTATCAAATTGGAAAACCCATGGAACACCCATTCATGCCCACGGTTTTTGCTTTGCGGGTGCTGCTATTGTTATTGCCGCCAATGAAGCAGAGGTAAAAGCGTCAGGCTGTTCCATTGATAAAATTACGCATACAGTGCGTGCACTAGGAGAACACTTAGGAATCGACTTTTTCGATCGGTTTAATGTGCTATGTAAAAACGAAAAAGGAGAGTGGTACCTTGATCGATATCATCAGGAAAATGCATCAGAAAGCATACATGCCATGATTCTTTCCTATCTGGAGTTCAATAAAAAAGCCGGAGAATAATTCCCCGGCTCATAATCCTAAAAGGACTAATTACTTGTTGCCAAAAATAACAACCAAGGCATGAATTAACCCAGGCAATCCGCAAAGTAAGGTTAGAAGTAAATTCGTGGTTACACGCTTCGTCCAACTTCCTTCATATAAATACATGGAAATAACTGTTCCAAATGGAACTAACAATATAAGTAAGATATATACCCAGTTTTCGGTCCGGTTTGAATGACTCGCTTTTGCTTCATTTGAATTAAGCTTAGCCATTATACGCTCCGCCTTTTTGTTCAATTTAATCGCAACGGCTGGAGTGGATTCATTCGCATTCACCGTTTTCACCGCTTGTACCTTAACCATAGGTGACGTTGCTGCTGCAGTAGGTTCTACACGCGCAGTTTCAACCAATGAAGCAATCGGTTCATCCTGTACTGTTTGTACTGCTGTATTGCTTTGCTCAGTCATTGAAATTGCCGCTACCTCTTCGTTGCTTAACTCCGATTGGTGGTTTTTGTTGAAAGATACCTTGTATCCCCATTTGTCAATTCGCTTGCTTACCGTACAAGATACAGCAAGACCTAAAAGCGCTACCCAAAGTAAATTTTTTGTTTTCATATTGAAAAGATTTAAAGTTAGGTGTGAAGATAAACAATTAATTTTGATAAAAAGCGTATTGTTTTTTGTAAGCATTTTCATTCATGAACTACACTTGGATTCCCAAGGACCCAGCCTGTCCGGAAAAGGTTGAACATTTATCAAAAGAGGTTAAAATAACGCCGTTAATTGCATCTTTATTGGTGCAGCGGGGTGTCACGTCCTACCAGGAAGCAGAGCGCTTTTTCAGGCCTAAATTGAGCCAAGTGAACGACCCTTTCTTATTTACTCACATGCAGGAGGCCGTGGACCTCTTAAACCGAGCAATTACAGAAAAAAAACGAATTCGTTTATTTGGCGATTACGACGTGGACGGTACTACCGCCGTGGCAATAGCTATGAATGCTTTGTGCAACAGGGTGGCTTATATTGACTACTACATTCCAGACCGATATTCAGAAGGATACGGCCTAAGTCAAGCAGGGGTAGAGGCAGCAATTGCCGATCGTGTAGATGTGCTAATTACCATGGACTGTGGAGTGCGTTCCGTGGAGCTCATTCAAACATTAATTTCCAACAACATACAGGTAATTGTTTGTGATCATCATGAGCCCGGGGAGGTTCTCCCTCCGGCAATAATTTTAGACCCCAAGGTACCTGCGGATACTTATCCGTTCGAGGGCCTTTCCGGCGCAGGAGTTGGGATGAAATTATTAGAAGCCTTGTTTACCTCGAATGCGTGGCCCTTGGATGAACTCTATGCCAATTTGGATTTACTGGCCTTAAGCATTGCGGCAGACATTGTACCCGTTACCGATGAAAACAGGATATACGCCTTTTATGGTCTTAAACAGATCAATGAGTCTGCGCGACCTGCATTTAAAAAAATGCTCTCCGCAGCGAATCGTTCTGGAGTGATTAAATTGAACGACCTCGTTTTTGGGATTGCACCGAGAATTAATGCGGCAGGAAGAATCCGATCGGGAAGAACTGCGGTGGCATGCATGTTAAATCCGGTATCCGAAGACTTGGATGCACTGATGCAAGACATTGAGCAAGATAATGCTACGCGAAAAGGACTCGATCAGCAAATCACCCAAGAAGCATTGAAGATGCTCGAAAATGAACCAAGCGATCGTTCGGTGAATGTGTTGTTCGCGCCTCATTGGCATAAAGGGGTAGTGGGTATTGTGGCTTCCAGGGTCATCGAAAAATATCCACTCCCAACACTTATTCTAACGGAACATCAAGGAGTGCTTTCAGGTTCTGCGCGTACGGTCGGGAATTTTGATATCCACCAAGCATTAATACAGTGCGCCGACCTGTTAATTCAGTTCGGTGGGCATCAGCATGCCGCAGGGCTCTCGCTGTATCCTCAACATTTCACCGCACTGAAACAGCGGTTGAATGACTTGGCGTCTGTATATTTCGAAACCAATCCGCGTACCCCCATTTTAAGCGTTGAGGCCACGCTGAATTTTAACGAGATCTTTGGGAGTGAATCCGCATTTTCGATTCCGAAATTGGTGCGAGTGCTAGAAGCCTTTGAGCCCCATGGCCCAGGCAATCTAAAGCCTGTTTTTCAATCCAACGAGGTGTACGCCACGCAAGCGAAGGTACTGAAGGACGTACATCTCAAGTTATCATTGGCACAGCAAGGATCTGAGGTTGGGTTAAACGCTATCGGCTTCAATCTGATTGAAAAAGAAGCGCTAACCCATGCGGGGGTGGCCTTTAATGCCTTATATACACTGGATATTAATGAATTTAATAAGCGCTCCACCGTTCAGCTAATCTTGAAAGATTTAAAACCGAGCGTTGCAGAAGTATAGGTAATCTGATTTAATTTTTTGTAACCTTCTCCGAACCAGCTGCGTAAGCGTGTTCGCCTTCGGGCAAAACAACACTAAACCTTACGCTATGAACTGGTTATCTTTTCTTAAAACGGCTTTCATTGTTTGTTCGATTTCTGCCGCCTTCTCTCAACAATCTACTTTTTGGTTTAAGGCCGATCCTTCGGTGTTTAGTTCAACCGCATGGAGCACGCTAAGCAACCGATTTGAATGCTCGGCCCCAGTAAAAGCACTCAGTGCCAGTAGAAACCCTGAACTTCAGAAAGTGTATGAAGTGAACGGGAACTGCGACCTGCAGCAATTTAAAGAGGCGTGTGCTGCCTTCGGAAGTAAAATTTACAGCATCGAACGAGGTCCGGAGTACCAAGCTTTGTACGTTCCAAACGATCTAAACAGCCAAGCGGGAATTTCTGATTATGCCTTAATGCTGATTAATGCACCTCAAGCATGGAACCTAACGCAGGGGGACAATCAAGTGGTGATTGCGGTATGCGATCAAAATTTCGATGTGAACCACCAAGACCTGGAAGGGAAATATATTCATTATGACATCAATAACAATGCCGCCACTACTCATGGAACTGCCGTTGCAATTACCGCAGCAGGGAAAACGAACAACGGGTATGGTTTAAGTTCCATTGGTTTCAATACCAGCCTAGCCCTGTATAAGATGAATTTTAATGAGATCTTGGCAGCAAGCTATGCCGGTGCAGACGTGATAAACATTAGTTGGAGCAGCGGATGCTTCTTTAGTCAGTTGGAACAGGATGTCATCGATGAGGCATACGCGAACGGATCCTTCATTGTGGCTTCAGCCGGAAATGGAAATACCTGTGGTCTACCTGACGCGCTGGTTTACCCTGCATCTTACAGTCATGTGTTCTCTGTTACCTCGGTTGGAGCTACAGACAACCACGAGCAATGGGCAGGCGATCCAACCTCAACACACAACCATAATGATTCAGTAGATTTAGCGGCACCCGGGTACGGTGTTGCGGTATCTCCATCGACTGGCTGGTTTTTGAATATGAACGGAACCTCCTTTGCCGCTGCCTACGTAAGTGGAACAGTAGCATTAATGCTGTCTGCAAATAAGTGCATCTCAAACATTCAAATCGAACAAATATTAAAAAATACCGCTGCTCCCCTAAATGCATTGAATCCTGCTTATGCAGGCAAACTAGGGGCAGGCAGGTTAGATGCCTTTCAAGCAGTTTTGGCTGCCTCAAATACGTGGAACCCGATTGTTCCCACGTTTTTGTTGACCGATTCTTGCTATACCCAAGATGCCTCTGCAACCTTATTAATTCAGGGAGCACAGGCACCCTTTGATGTAACTTGGGGAAATAACGTTTCGGGTGTATTTAATCCAAACCTTGTTACAAACACCTATACGGTGCATATTGAGGGAACACACGGTTGCCGATTAGATACAGCAATATTCGTTCAGGATGTGGTACCTCCAACTTACACAGTATTTCAAGTAGATCCCTTGTGTGCTGATGCGAACAACGGGGGCATTCAGCTTAATGTAACCAACAACACGGCCACCTCAGTGCTTTGGTCTGAGGGAAGTGTTGGTAACCAACTGAGTGGCCTAGGAGCGGGAGCTTATTCTGCAACGCTTTCTTATGGAAACGGATGTGTAATCCAACAAGCCTTTACCTTAATCGCTCCACCTGCCATCGCATCATCTGCTTCTGTTACGGATGAAACGAGCTTGAATAATGGTGCGATTGATCTTACGGCCCAAGGGGGAGTAGCTCCCTACACCTATCTATGGAATACCAACGACGCATCTGAGGATTTAGCTTCGCTGGGTGCAGGATGGTATGAGGTGCTCATTATGGATGCCAACGGGTGTCAATCGGTCGATTCTTTTCAAGTTCAAAACCTAATCAATGCCGGTACTCCAGGAATAGGCGACATCGAGTTAAGCCTGTATCCAAATCCTAACAATGGATCCTTTCAAGTTTCTTTGCCAGCAGATGAAGCGTTTCAAACACGCATTATTGATGCGCAAGGCCGCGTGGTATACGACGAAACCTTGTCAGGAACACCATCCTTGACCCTCGCGCTGGCAAGCGGGAAATATCATGCTCAATTCGTCTCATTGCAAACGCAAAAACGCATTGTTCTACCGTTTATGGTTTATTGAAATTGATGCAACATGAACTCAAAAACCTCGATTTAACGAATGAGAGATTAGATGAAACACTAAATTCAAGATACTACTACTTTTGAACTACCTAAACCTACTTTATGCTACTAAATCTACCCCCTTTTATCGCGATCGCGAAGAAAAAGTGCCATAGGGAGCATTTTCTCTGTTCATTTTTTTTCAAGGAATATTCGACGAGTCCCGAAGAATATTCAAAACGAACAGCCTTCTGTTTGATTTCTCAATTTGATAACACAACACGTTTGAATTTTTTGATTAAGAATTCATAAATTTAACCTGCTAAAAAACTAAACTATGACGACTCTACTACACTCTTCAAAAAGATTATTTCGTTTTGGACTCACACTCTTCACCATGACCGCAATGGTTTTTGTGTTTGGGCAATGTCCACCTCCAACGCCTACGGCAAACGCGGTTACGATAAATTGTGGTGCAACTGCCACACTATCTGCTACCGGCTCTCCTAACTACATATGGTACAGCGATGCGGCAGGCACGAACATGGTCGGTACAGGCGCCTCCTATACCACTCCAGCCCTAACGTCAAATACAACAATGTATTTACGCGGTGCGGCAGGAGCGGCCCAGGCGGGTACCCAAAC
>DBCM01000104.1 GCA_002293045.1 Flavobacteriales bacterium UBA958
ACTTCCTTGACCTTAAGAAAAACCACGGTAAAGAGGAACAGCGTGCAAGAGATTTATTCTTTGCGCTTCGGATTCCAGACTTATTCATGAAACGTGTTAAAAACAATGAAACATGGACTTTAATGTGTCCGCACGAATGTCCGGGATTAGCAGACACTCACAGCGAAGCGTTTGAAGCCCTTTACACCAAGTATGAGTCTGAAGGAAAAGGAAGAAAAACCATAAACGCTCAAGACTTGTGGTTTAAAATCCTAGAATCTCAAATTGAAACTGGCACGCCATATATGTTATATAAAGATGCGGCCAACGCCAAGTCTAATCAACAAAATCTTGGGGTAATTAAATCCTCAAACTTGTGTACAGAAATTATTGAATATACGGCGCCAGATGAAGTTGCTGTATGTAATTTGGCTTCCTTGGCATTGCCAAAGTATATTAGTGATAATGGCACCTTCGATCACGATAAATTATTTGAAGTAACGTATCAAGCAACGTTGAATCTAAATAAAATCATTGATGAGAATTATTATCCCGTGGAAGAGGCAAAAAATTCAAACCTACGCCACAGACCAATTGGATTAGGGGTTCAAGGGTTGGCAGATGCCTTTATATTATTAGGCCTTCCATTCGAATCAGAAGAAGCACGCACCTTAAATAGAGAAATTTTTGAAACCATCTATTTTGCTTCAATGACCGCATCTAAAGACCTCGCCATTAAGGAAGGCCCATATTCTACGTTTGAAGGCTCCCCCGTTTCCAAAGGAGTGTTTCAGTTCGACATGTGGGGAGTTACGCCGAGTTCACGTTGGGAGTGGGATATTTTAAAAGAAGAAGTGAAACAGCACGGTGTTAGAAATTCATTGTTATTGGCACCAATGCCTACTGCGTCCACTGCACAAATCCTGGGGAACAACGAATGCTTCGAGCCTTATACCTCCAATATTTACACCCGAAGAGTATTGTCTGGAGAATTTATCATCGTCAATAAACATTTATTGAAAGACCTGGTAAAAGAAGGGTTATGGAACATGGATATGCGCCAGAAAATTATGGCCGCAAACGGTTCCGTACAACACATTCCTGAAATACCTAGCCGAATCAAAGAACTCTATAAAACGGCATGGGAAATTTCACAAAAAGCAATTATTGACCAAGCAGCAGACCGCGGAGCGTTTATTTGTCAAAGTCAATCGCTGAATATTTTCATGGAACAAGCAAACTTTGGGAAACTAACCTCCATGCATTTCTATGGTTGGGAGAAAGGCTTGAAAACCGGCATGTATTACCTGCGTACCAAAGCGGCCACAGATGCCATCAAGTTTACCATTGATAAAAGCGTGGTCGAAGAGCCCAGCGTGAGTTCCTTGGAAGAGCAACAGGCCGCGATTGCCTGTTCTTTAGAGAACCCCGACAATTGTGAAATGTGTTCTGGATAGAATACCAACTAATTTCTTGGTTAAGAAAAATATAAATCAAACAGGCGCTCTATAGGCGCCTGTTTTGGTTATTGGATGTTAACTTAATTCCCTTACCCTCCTAAACTGCCTATAAAATACGTGAGTACATGTATATTGTTTATATCATTTTAATTCGAAACGGGCGATAATCTGTACCTTTGCAACTTCATTCAATTTTCATACACTATGAGCGGGTATAAACCGATCCAATCAGCCCTAGTTTCAGTCTATAACAAAGAAGGCTTAGATCCTCTGGTAAGGGCTCTCCATGCACAAAAAATAACTATTTACTCTACCGGCGGAACCTTGTCTCATATAGAGCGCTTGGGTGTGCCTGTTGTCCCCGTGGATTCATTAACAAATTTCCCAGAGATTTTAGGCGGACGGGTTAAAACCTTACACCCCGGAATTTTTGGTGGCATTTTATATCAGCGCGGCTTGGAACGTGATGAAAATTCCATTCAAACACACGGACTGAAAGCCATAGATTTAGTCGTTGTTGATTTATATCCGTTCGAGGAAACCCTCAGAAACACCACAGACCATCAAGAAATTATAGAGAAAATCGATATTGGCGGGGTTTCATTGCTTCGTGCTGCTGCAAAAAATTATGAAGACGTCGTGGTGCTATCTTCCAAAACACAGTATGATTCCTTTGCGCACTTAGTTGGGGATCAAGAAGGGAACACCACCCGAGACCAACGACAACGATTTGCTCAAGAGGCGTTTCTTGTAACTGCCAATTACGATACTAACATCGCTTCATATCTCAAAAAAACCAACGGGTTTATGCATGAAACTACACTTCGGTATGGTGAAAACCCGCATCAAGAAGCTACTTTTCACGGTGATCTATCTGAAGTCTTTAATAAGTTGGCAGGAAAAGACTTATCATACAACAACTTACTTGATGTAGACGCTGCTGTTCGTCTCATTCAAGACTTTGATCCAAACACGCCCATGTTTGCCATTATTAAACACAACAACGCCTGCGGGATTGCGGCCGGCACATCGGTCCTTGATGCTTATGACAAGGCCCTTGCGGCAGATCCGGTAAGCGCTTTCGGAGGGGTGTTGATCACTAATCATCCGTTAGATGATGAAACGGCAACGCAAATCAATGAATTGTTTTTTGAAATCTTAATTGCACCCGAATTCTCTCCAGAAGCGAATCACATACTTACACAAAAGAAAAACAGAATTCTTTTACAGCAAAAACGATTCACTTCCCCTACAAAAAGCACAAGAAGCGTACTAAACGGTGCCTTAGTTCAAGATTTCGATTTGAAAATAGTGCAAAAAGAGGCCTTGGTTGTTAAAACAGAACGAGTACCTACCGAACAGGAGATCTCAGATTTACTCTTTGCGAATGTGGTAGTAAAACACACCAAATCCAATGCCATCGCCCTGGTAAAAAACCAGCAGCTCTTGGCGAGCGGAACGGGACAAACCTCTCGCGTTGATGCGTTAAATCAGGCCATATTAAAAGCCAAAACCTTTGGGTTTGATTTAAACGGAGCCGTTATGGCGAGTGATGCATTTTTTCCCTTTCCAGATTGTGTAGAAATTGCGCATTCTGCGGGAATAACTTCAGTAATTCAACCGGGCGGTTCTGTAAAGGATCAATTGTCGATTGACTCCTGTAATTTAAACCAATTATCCATGGTTTTCACGGGGCTCAGACATTTTAAACATTAATTTTTCTTTTGGAACTTTTTACCTACCTTCGAAACAGTAATAATACGAATACAAACACATGGGATTATTTAGCTTTTTAACGCAAGAAATTGCCATAGATTTAGGCACAGCGAATACGCTTATCATTTGGAATGATAAGGTGGTCGTTGATGAGCC
>DBCM01000096.1 GCA_002293045.1 Flavobacteriales bacterium UBA958
CCGAGGTGAATTGAGAAAACTTGTCCAATCATCGTATGCTTAAATCAGCATCCATCGATATGTTTCGGGATTTAGTTTCGGAATATGATGCAGCGTATCGCTCGGCATCAGAGGAAACCGTATCGTCCGATGCCAAAGAATTGTTGGGGCTTCCGAATGATGTTATGGAATCCACCTTGGATTTCAAAACCATCAATAAGGAGGAACTTAAAGAAACCTTTTTGAGCGACTTAGCACTGCACTACCTGCAAGATACGTCCAATGAGGATCCTATCATTTTAGCCTTAATAAAGGAAGCAGTCCTTTTTCAACCCTACCTCGAGGAGGCCAGGCTGTTTAGTCAAGCCTTCGCACGAGTTCAGCGAAAAGCGAATAAGCGCGTGTTGCAAGAAATGCAGGAAGAACTGGAAGCTGAGGAATTATTCCATGCCTTTAACCGCCTGCAACGAAAAGAGAACAAAGCCGTACTTCAATCAATTCAGGCATCCAAGCAATCTAAAGCTTTTCAAATGGTACTTAGAATTGCGGCTATCCTGCTTCTGATTGCCATACCAGCAGGCATTCTCCGCGTTTATTTCATGGGGGATTCCAATAATGGCTCTGCGAATACAGCGGAAAATGATCCTAAGAAACCACAAAGTTCTTGCGACTATTTTGCCTCGACCTATGTCGACATTAAACTTCCAAAGCCCTCAGAGGAGACAAGCACTGTTAATGCCGAAGCAACAACCACCGCCATGGGGTATGCCAAATCAGAAGAGGAATTCAAAATCAAAATAATCAATCTACAAACCCAGTTAAGCTATCTGCAAAAACGCGAAAAAGAAATTCAATCACGCATTAATACCCTGAAAAATAAAACGTTCAAGCATAAAAAAAGCACCTTAGATTCCTTGAATAGTGCAATAGGAAATATCAAATCAATGGTTGAGCAAATTCAACTAAAATCTGAAACCTATTCATTGCGTAATCATTGTGTGCAGGCAATTTGCACTCATGGTAAAACCGTAGCATTATATTTCTTAAAACAAAAAGACCTCCAGCAAATGAAGGTCTTTAATTATGATAATCTGAATACCAACAGATTTTACTTGTATTCGGAGGGTAAATACTATGCCTTGAATAATGGGCAGGGTAAATTGAACGCTGAAACAGATGAAGGTATCATCTCAGCGTTAGATTCCAAGAACTAAGCCGCCTGCTAGTTGTTCGATGGGTCTACCGTTCCAAGAAGTTCAATGATCGCCGCATTTGCATCCTTCCCTGCATATACTATACTCATGACTCCCGGCATATACCGTTCTAGGATATTAAACCCTTCAAAGTAATTGTCCCTGATGATATCTTGTGCAACGGGTTCGTCTGAATAACGAAGGTAGGTTTTACACCTTAATTCTCCCCGTTGATGGTTTAATTGCAAATTACCAATGTAGGTGCAAGAATCCACGTAAGCCGTGAATTTAGCCACTTCACAGCGCTTATTTTCGGGAATATTCACGGGTGAATGGGCAAAAAATTCCACTAATTTAAGGTTGTGATGGATCACCATGAACCCATCTGATGCGCCAAACGAAAGCGATATTCCTGATCGAATTACCGTCCGTTCATTGGTGTCTTCCAACAGTTCAAATCTGTATTCTATGGCTTGGAGAAAATTGACTAATTGGTCTTTCATGGGTAAAAGCTGTGTGTTTCGTGTATTATTCATCATATTCAGTTTTAATTAATAACATTTTTGACAAGCCCTTCTTCCTCGATTAAGGGCATCAGATAGGCTGATTGCATAAATTTGGGTACTGCAATTATTCAATCCGCTGCAGTAAGAGCTCGAGTGATATGCATACGATTTAGGGCCATTGCAAATGTAAACGGTGGTTTGACGGTTATTCATGCTATGAACATGACCGTGGTGTGAGAACTTATTCGAAGGTAATGTTCGATTAACGTGTGCTTCGGTAAATGATAAATTGATCAAAACCATAGCTGCTATAAATAACTTTTTCATAAATAATAATTTAAGGGTTACATCCATTGATATCGGATTATTAAAAAGGTAACCGATAAGACCTATTTTTTTTGCGTTATCAAATAAATGACCCATAAAATTCCTGGTATAGCGTACCAAACGGCAAAATTGAATAACAACATTCCATCTCTAGATGATCTTGAAATGGGATCATAAGTGAACATGTATGAAGTATATAGAAAAAGGAACGTAGCAATCACGGTTGTGATAATAGCGGCTGTTTTCATAGGGTTAATGTTAAAGGGGTTAATTACGTTGATCTTTCTCGGAAATATCATCGAACAAATCGTTCTTGTAATTTCCCGTTGACTTCATGCGTTCGTAAGAACAGATAGAAGCAGAAACCTGATCCATCATGTCCGCAAAATTGCTTTTATTGAACGAAATGATATTCTCACGTCGGATGTTCAACTGATCTGATGCCCTGACAGCATCTAAATCTGCACCCAAAAAGCTAAACGTCCATTTTCCCGTTTCATCCAAGGTTTTTATCCGCGATGAGATTAATGGATGGGTGTAGAACTTCGAGGCATTCTCTCCCCCATCGGTAAGAATAATCATGACCACTGTGGCTTGATCCGCATTTAATTCAGCCGCGTATCGATCCTGAATGCGTTCTATGGATTTACCAATGCCATCCAACAAGGCCGTTAATCCTCCCGGCTTGTAATTTTCCCGGGACAACAATGCTACTTCTTCTATGGGCGCAAAATTCACAAGGTCCATTACCTCATCTTCGAAATACGTCACCGACACCACGTACTCGTGCTCAGGGTGTTCTTTTTTCAATGCTTTGAGGGTCTTCAATTGCGCATTGAAGCCTTCAATGGTTGCGCCTTCGGATCCCGCCATGGACCCTGATTGATCTACCACAAAGTGATAGATGGTTTTCTTGTTTTTCATATTACTTGTTTTATTTGATTACGTGATTAAAATTTTGCGAATTGCACCATGAATTCGCCGTTGATTATTTTCATTCCAATGCTCGGGTCATCGAAAAGTTGAATCTTTATTTCATTGCCTTGATCGTCAAGGGCCTCAATGATTTGATAGTGTTTTCCGCTTGAGGTATAATCCTCTTCTAGATTTCCCATGTTTCGATAAATCAAAACTTCACCTTTCGCCGTGTAGTGTTTGATGTCTTTATTGGCATTGATATTAAATACTAAGGTATGTGAAGCAGTTTCCCAATCCGACCAAGTAGCAGTTTCTGGGTCGTAGAAGGCAACATAATTGAAGTCCGCTCTAAATTGATCTTGAGCAGCAGCAGTAAATCCGATAAATAACAGGATGAAAAGTGTAATTGATTTCATAGGGTACATATTATATTTTTGTTGATTTTAAATTAATGTTGGTAACAGTAAAGGTCTCCCGGATTTGACACGCAGTGTAAGCATCTGCGTCCCGTAGATTTTGCCGTAGCGTTACATTGACCGTAATGACATTCAAAGCAATCTTTGGATTTTGCTTGTTCGAATGCAGTATCCATGGGTTTTGCATTGGTTTGAACGTTGCCTGCGAAGAGACCGAAACCAAGGACAAGAAGTAGGGTTTTTAAGGTAGTTTTCATCATTTAATTTTTAATGTTCACACATTTATATCCATCTTTCAAAAAGGTAACCGGGTTTTATTAATTTTCTTCTTCCCAACGAGTTACCGGAGGAACCAGCGCAATGCAGGTCATGGTAATTAGGGGGAATAAAAACCCAAAGATTCCCCACAAGGCGCTTGATCTATTTTTGCGTTCCGCCTCTTTGGCGCAGTAAATGGGTCCAATGATTTTAAGAAGTACCCAAATGATGGTAATTGCCCCCATGATTATACCTTGATTTTAATGTGTAATTGCTCTTGAATCTTTGTTTTTAGGAGTTCCAATTGCTTGAAATTGTGTTCATTTTGCTGCACCTCTTGAAACAGCTCGTTGGCCAGGAACTCTAATGGATTTCCCGCAAAACGGTCCGGATGACAAGCTCGAGAAAGGGCTTTATACAAGACGGGAGCCTGATGCATATCTCGCATTACATCGTCCATACTAATGTCCGACGTCTTAGCTTTCAGGATTTCCAAATCGCTGGGATTCATTCTTTTTGCCTTCCGTAACAGAAAAAACATGTACACGATGACCGCAAATTCAACAGCAGAAAGGATCATCCATTGGT
>DBCM01000003.1:0-10219 GCA_002293045.1 Flavobacteriales bacterium UBA958
CAAATATACACAAAAGTTGCCATCTTTGACGAATATTAACCGTCGAGCACGGCTAAGTAGTTAACATGAATCTTTTAATATCTTAACAGATTGTTCATAGAAAAAACGGCATATTACTTTCCTGAACGTTCAATCCATGTTACGGAAGCGTGTTTTGAGAATGAGCAGCAGTTTGCCCTGCACCAATCCTATGTAGGGACGTCGGTGCTATATCAGGCCGCACGCGATCAAACAGCAAGCGATTTAGCCATGAATGCCGCCTTGATTTTATTGCGCGAGGTGGACCTAAGCACCATAGATTTTTTAATATTCTCATCCTTGACCTTGGATTACCATGCACCGTCCACGGCAAGTGTGTTGCATCACAATCTCGGTCTCAAAGCCTCATGTGGAGTAATGGATTTACCCATCGGTTGTGCTGGATTTCCAATGGCCTTAATGACAGCCAAGGGCTTGTTTAATACCATGGACCTAAATCGGATCTTGATTTTGTTGGGGGAGGTGCCAACTCGATCGGTTCATCCGAATGATCCGGCAGTAAATTTTGTATTTGGTGATGCCGGTTCCGCGGTTTTACTAAAGCCTTCAAATGCAGCGTTAAGCTTTGAATTTGGGAATGATGGCAACGGGTTTTCAAGCCTGAATGTGCTGCGAGGTGGTGCGCGATTTCCAATGGATGTGGCCTATCTCGAATCAAATGCCGCATTCCCGTGGCTGAATCAATTCGGACAACTTTCCATGGATGGCCATGGCATATTAAAATTAACCTTGTCTCATATTCCAACGGCTGTTTTTTCGCTTTTGGATAAATTTAATTTGACCTTATCTCAAATAGATCATGTGATTTTTCATCAGGCCAGTACCATTGTTATTGATGCCTTGCAACGAAAATTGAACATTCCCAATCATAAGGTGATTAATTACCTCGCGGAGGGAGGGAATACCATTTCTTGCAGCATACCAATTGCATGGGCTAAAGCCGAGGAGAATAAACGATTCAAGCAGGGGGATATCATTTTAATAATGGGCTTCGGTGTTGGTTTTTCTTGGTGTGGAACTGTTTTGACCTATCAATCCGCTAAGGTTAATTATCTTTGACTATGGAAATTAATGCATTTATAGCGCATCTGAGCGAAGAATTTGAGGATTTGGGCGTGTTCGAGTTGAGTCCTTCAACCGTGCTGCGCGATATCCCGGGTTGGAATAGTATGCACATCTTATTACTGGTCGCCATGATTGATTTTCGGTATCAAGTGCTCTTGTCGGGCGAACACCTGAAAGCTGTAATCACCGTGAATGATTTGTTTGACTTGGTGGAGCAAAAACAACATGAACACTAAAATTCAACATACCCGAATTGATGCGATATACGCCAGTGTTCCTGAACAAGAGGTGTTCACTGCCGATTATCCCTTGTTTTCGCCAGAAGAAGCGCGCTCATTCACAAAAAATACAGGCATCCATGCGCGACGTGTAGCTCCAGATGGGGTGACCTGTTCTGATTTGTGTGCCCTTGCTGCAGAGCAACTTTTATTGGATATGGAAATCAGAGAAGAAATAGATTTGCTTGTTTTCGTTTCGCAATCCCCTGATTATTTTTTGCCTGCTACCGCTATTTTACTTCAAGAAAAACTTCGCTTGAAAACAGACTGCATGGCGTTTGATGTTAATTTAGGATGTTCAGGGTATGTTTACGGATTGCAGATTGTTGGACAATTCATTCAATCGGGGGCGGTGCGTAAGGCGCTGCTATTGGTTGGTGATAAATCGACGATCTCTACTGCCTTTCAGGATAAAAGTACCTACCCCTTGTTTGGTGATGCAGGCACTGCTACTTTGTTGTCGTTTTCCGGAAATGCCACTCCGTGGTTCATTAATAGCGGTTCTGATGGTTCGGGAAAACAATCCATCATTATTGAAGGGGGACATTCTCGAAATCCTTATGGAACTTATTCTGAAGAGCTTATGGATTTCAATGGGAATCAACATTCGAGAAGCCACCTGCATCTGGACGGCTTGGACGTCTTTAATTTCTCCTTAAGTCAGGTGCCTTTATCTATTGAGGAGGCGCTCTCTCTTGCGGAGAAATCCATAAAAGATCTAGACTTTTTGGTATTGCATCAAGCCAATGGCTTAATCACTAAATCTCTAGCGCGGAAATTATCTCTTCCCATGGAACAATGCTTAACCTCCATTGAACAGTTTGGTAATACCAGTTCTGCATCGATCCCGCTTACTTTGGCGTTTCACGGTTCAGAATTAGCATCACGTCAAAATCTTACGTTCTTACTATCAGGTTTTGGGGTAGGCTTTTCTTGGGCTTCCATATGTTTAACAATTGATTTTCCTAAAACAAAACTCCTCACGTATGCATAGCCTGGCGAACAAACGGATTTTAGTAACGGGTGCTTCTTCCGCCATTGGCGCTCAAATTGCACGCGATATTATAGATCAGGGCGGAAAGGTTCTTGGAACCTACAGAACCACACCTGCTAGGCAACTTGAACAGTTTTCTACCGAGGATTCCTTTGAATCTGTTTGTTGGGATGCGCTCAATGCGCCTGATTTTCTGGAGCTATCGAGTCCTTTTGATGGGTGGGTACACTGCGTTGGAACGATACATCCTCAACCCATCAAGTATATGAATGAAATCGGCAATGAGCGATTGTTTCAGGTGAATTATTTCTCCGCAACCCATATGGCTACAGCATTGGTTTCTCAGAATTTATTAAAACCCGGGGCCTCCGTCGTTTTCATTTCCTCCGTTTCCAGCCATTATCCATATCGAGGTGGCGCTACTTATGCGGCCTCAAAAGCGGCTTTGGAAACCTTTGCAAAAGCCCTGGCCTTAGAACTTAGCGCGAAGAAAATCCGAGTGAATACCTTGGTTTGTGGGTTGGTCAATACCCCAATTTATCAGGCCTCAGTTGCTGCACATTCGCCTGCCGAGGTTCAGCGTATGGAGGAAAAGTATCCCTTGGGAATTGGAGAGCCTTCTGCTGTATCTATGCCCTGTATCTTTCTGTTAAGCGATAATTCCCGTTGGATGACAGGATCTCAATTGCTCCTTGATGGCGGATTAATGTTGAATGCGTAAATTTAACGAATGAACGAACAAGTTACTGCGGTAATTCCAACGTATAATAATTCGGATGGAGCGCTTGAATTAGCACGCCTGCTGATGCTTCATTTTCCGTCTTTTCATATCGTCATCGTGGACGACGGGAGCGATGAAAATCACTGGAAGCAACTCTTAACGCTTCCGCAGACTCCAAATGTTAAGAAAATTCGATTGTCAAAAAACTTCGGTCAACACGCGGCTCTCTATGCCGGTTTAGCACATGTAAATACTACATATGCACTAACCATGGACGATGATCATCGGGAATTGGTACCACACATTCCTTCCTTGCTTGAGGCTGCATCTCGGGATAATCGTGCCGTAATTTATGGTATGTTTACTTCAAAGCGGGGTGTTTTAAGGGCGGTGTTAACGCGTTGTTACCGTGCATTATCTGGTCTAATCGGTGCGAATCACGGTAGGGGCAGTGCATTTCGGTTGATTCGAAGGGATTTATTTCAACCGCTGATCCAAGGTGCGGGAGGCGTACAGTTTTTAGACGAGCGGATTCGGTGGTTTACCAATGAGATCAGCTTCGTTCCGTTGCAGATGAGCCTTTCGGCCTCTACGTCGAGGTATTCGCTCCGTGATTTATTCCGTTTGGGATTTGTAAAATCCATATATGCAACAGATTTTCCGTTGAGGTTAATGGCTTCAATCGGAGGATTCATGGCATTGGTGAACCTGGTGATCGGGACGTTTTTTCTGTATAAAAAGTGGATTGATAAGATTGAGGTTCCTGGATATACATCGTTGATTGTCAGTATATTATTTTCTACGGGATTAATTATTTTTGGCTTGGGTATCCTCGCCACGTATTTACGTCAGATTTTACTGCGTATCAATCAAGCTCCTACCTATCACATTCAAGAGATTTCAGAATGATCCTCTCGGGCTTTGGAGTTGAGTTGCGGCGAGTAGTTCATGCGGATATTGAGCAAATCAGGGAATGGAGGAATTCGGATGTGGTCCGACAACACATGTTTCATCAGGAATTAATTTCAGAAATTCAGCAAGAGTCATGGTTTGAGCACGTGAATAACCCCTTTAACTATTATTTTATCATCCATTCGGGTGCAACGCCGATAGGACTTATTTATGCCAAACAGGTCGATCCTTCCTCCCTGGCTGGTGAAGGGGGGATTTTTGTGGGAAATCCACATTTTTTGAGTTCCGATGTTCCAGCAAGAGCCTCCTTATTAATGTTGTATTTTTGCTTTAATATGTTGGGGTTAACATCTTCATTAATAAGAATTAAGGATGGAAACGAACTGGCAATAAACTACAATAAATTGTTAGGGTACCAGTTGCAATCAGTGCAGGGTAATGAACTGACCTACGTGTTAACTTCAGACAGCTTCGGGGAGTCGCGTTATGTTCAAAGACTCATACAAATACTTCCGAAAGAACCCATTCAATTGCTTGGGGTTCCGTCTGATAAGAACCTTGAGTTAATCAATAAACAGTTGCATTTAAAGAGGTAAGTTCCGTGTTTCTAGGGCAGTTAACCATGCTTTTTTACTCGCTAATTTTAAGAGAAAAGGGTCTTCAAGATGCCTGATTTTATACTGATTGATTTCTTCAGCACTGTAGCCCCAACGCGGATTTGGAAAATCAAACATGAGCACGATTCGTTCTTCGTTGCTGTGATTCCAAGCGCTGTGCTCATACGAGTCATCGAATATGATCATTTCGCCCTGTACATGATGCTTGATTTCGTCCTCAACCCGAATTCCACATTGATTTCCTGCCGGTGCAATCAAGGATAAATGACCTCTTAAAATCATCCTTGAATACCCGTGATGGGCCTCGATGGTGGTATGCGGTTTCATTCGTGAAAAATCGCACGATATTAGTTCCGGAATCGACTGTATAAGCTGGGTGGTTTTTGGACATAAGGCTTGATTTTTTATGTGGTTTAACCCAAAAAACTTGAGGGTAAAAACCGACCATGCCTCGGGATGCTCACTGTTAACATAGTCTGGAAAGGTCTCGAGCCATCCCAAAGGAGCCTGCATTTGTCGCAAGGACTCTAGTTCGTTTGTGATTAGATCAATGGATTGAATTAATGGGTTCAGAAACGGAAAGGTATCGCTTTCGTAAAAATACTGTGGATTTTTTGAGCCCTTCATTCATGTAAAATTAAGATTTTTTTCAGTGAACATTGCGTTGTAAATTTGAGCACATGAAGTGCGCCTTACTTTCCTTGTTGCTTTGCTTTGTTTTCGCCGTTGGTGCACACGGTCAACGAATGAATTGCATGAATGGTTTTTATGCCCTGCAACAAAAGAATTACGGAATTGCATTGACTGAATTTCGATCACTCTATCAACGAAGTCCGAGCATTGCTTCCTACGGATTAGCACTCATCTATGGTACTACTCGCGAATTTAAGGACCTTGACTCCGCATTGATTTACCTAGAATCAGCCATTGAAACGCATGCCGAGTCGCTTTCCAAATGCCCCAGAAAGCAGCAAGGAAACTTGGTCGCGTTGGGGTGGGATTCTGGGCATATGAAGGCATGGTTTACCGTCTTGCTGCGAGAAAAATTCCAAACCCTTAAGGTGGAAAATGAGTGGGTTGGTTTGACAGATCTCCTCGTAAAATTACCACCTACAGAGTTCAAGGATTCTGTGATTCAGTATAGAGATAGCCTGTGGTTCAATTCCTGTGGGGCTGCGTCTCGGGCATGTTTAATGACACTTCAATGGTCGTCTCCGAATTCTCAATATTTAGCGTCAATTCAGCAAAGAATCGATGAATTGGAATTTCAGCAATGGGTAATTCACGGATCGGAATTGGAACTTTCGAGTTACATAACCTATCACCCAAGAAGTCCCTACACGACCTTGGCAGAAGATGAGTTGTATCAATTATACCTGCTTTCTAATGATACCATTCAATTTAAATCCTTCCTTGCCTTGTATCCCTTGAACCGCAATGTGGACCGAATATGGCGCGCGTATTATCAATTAAGTGCGGGAAATTACGATCCAGAACGCATGCGCAGTTTTATTGATCGGAATCCAAATTATCCGTTTATTGAGCTAGTGAGGAGTGAATTGGAGAGTTTCGGACGAGCGCTCTATCCGTATGCGTCTGAAGACGGGATATTGGGGTACATGGGAGATCAAGGTGAGGTGATGATTCCTGCCGCATATGATTGGGCTGGGGAATTTTTTGAGGGCTTGGCAGTGGTAATGAAAGGAGAGAAATATGGCGTAATCAATAAGCAGGGGAATTTAAACATCCCCATCGCGTTCGATTTCATTTCAGATTTCCGACAAGGCTTTGCAATTTTTGAGTTGGACGGTAGGTTTGGGGTTTTGAATCGAGCTGGGATTACCGTCATTCAGAATCAATATACGGACCTAGAATGGGTGTTTGGGGATTTGTTGGTTTACGAAGTGGATGGACAGAAAGGGTTACTGAAGCTAACGGGTGAACGCATATGCCAACCGATGTTCGATGAAATAAATCCAGTAAATGAAATGTTGGCAATCGCTTCTATCGCAGGGAGAGTAGGAGTAATTAACTCCTCCTTGACCGAAGTGATTAAGTGTCAATTTGATCGCATTACGAGCGCTCCACATGGATTTCTTGTTGAAAAAAATGGATTGAAAGGCATCTATGATGTGATCGGTAAAGAAGTATTAGCAGTGCAATATGACGGCATCGGGGAGTCTAAGTACGGATTTTTAGTGCTCAAGAAAGGAGGAATGTTTACGCACGTAAATAGCCAAACCTGGCGAATTAATTCAACCTGGTATACCGGGTATGAAAACGATTTAAAGTTGGCAACGCTCGTAAATGGACAGTTTCTAATTCAAAAAAAGAAAGCGTATTATTGGACCGATACCCTCAAGCGAACCACGAAGCTCTTTGCCTTTGATCAGCTGAATGCTGTGGGAGAAGTGCTTTCGGGGAAAAAATCAAAAGCGGGGCAATTCGGGTTTTGGGATCGAAATGGAGTGGAATTGTCACCTTTTCATTTTGATTACGTTGAACCCCTCAGTAACGGACAGTATCTGGTGAGTCGGGCCGGTGTAAGTGGGATTTATTCAACAAGTGGGGTGCCAATAATCCCTTGTAGTTTCGATGATATCGTTTCGTGGCAGGAAAATAGCTACTATATGGTGCAAATCGGAACGAAAAAAGGTATTTTTACCTTGGATGGGAAGGAAGTACTTCCCGTAACGTATGATTGGATTAAGAAATTTAACGAACACTGTTGGATGTTGAATAACGGAGGAGAGCTATGCTACTATTTCCCGGAAACTAAACAATGGATTAAGCGTAAAGGTTAGCGAATGTCGAATAGAGAACGCATATTATTGTCTTTTATACTCTCTATGGCGTCCATTATTTTTCCAATAATGGCTCTTGTTATTGTGAGTAACGACCGCTATGTGCATGTGGAACCCTTTTTTACTCCAGAAATAGACTTGGCTGAGCCCGAGCGTGAGATTTTGATTGATCCCTCAGAGATTTTTGTCAATCAACAAGCTGATGACCCGAAGAGTTTGGTGCGAAATCAAAACGATAATCGTCAGCATTCATACGAGGAATACTCACAGAATCAGCCTTCAGGAGATCCATATCAACGAATCAAAGACTTCGAGCAATCCCTATTCGATGAATCAGGGGGAGATAAAGAGCGAACAAAACTACGCTCGGAAATGGACCAACGCAAGCAGAATCAAGCCAATAATACCAATGCGAATAAAAATCCCGGCAAAACGGAGTCCAGTTCGTCAAATCAATACTCGGGTGACGTTATGGTGGAATTTCAACTGGATGGCCGAACGGCATTTGAGAATAACAATTGGTATGTGCGCAATCCCGGGTATACCTGTGGATATGGTTCTTCAGGAAGAGTAGTAGTATCCATTAAGGTTGATAAAGGAGGGAAAGTGGTGGATGCCACCTATGATGCTGCGAAAAGTAGTGGCGCAAACCAGTGTATGATTGAGCAATCGGTGCGATATGCCAAAAAGTCGAAATTCAATTTCAAGGATTCAGCTCCTGCCCAACAAAGCGGTACCATCATTTATAAATTCGTGGCCCAATAAAAAAGATTAAAATTTAATCAATCTGTTTGATTATTTTTTAACTTTGTGTAAAACAAAGGTATGTTTATTGGAGAGAACATTAAGATTTTACGAAAAAGAAAAGGCAAGTCACAAGAAGAAGTAGCCACGGCGCTTGGGTTAAACCGTTCAACCTACAGCGGTTATGAAAATAACATCGCTCAGCCTAATCTTGAAAATATATTGCAAATCAGCAAATACTATGGCTTGTCCATTGAGGAATTAATTACGAAAGATTTTACGACATTCAAGGAGGTGGATTGGCGAATCATGACCGATCGGGCAACCCATCGGATGAAAGGTTCGGAATTGCGGATTTTAGCCTCCGTTGTCAGTCTTACCAATGATGAACTCATCGAGGTCATTCCGGAAAAAGCCAGTGCGGGCTATACTGCAGGATTTTCTGATCCGGAATATTTCACAGATTTCCCAACCCTGAGCTTGCCCTTTCTTTCAAAGAATAAAAAGTATCGCGCATTTCCCGTTCAAGGCGATTCAATGCCCCCGGTAAGTCAAGGCTCTATTGTGGTTGGTGAATACATTCAAGATTGGACAAGTATGAAGGCAGGCCAACAGTTTATTTTGGTAACTAAATCTGAGGGGATTGTATTCAAATCGATCGGGTTGAGTCCAGAAAAACCGGGACTTTTGACCTTAATTTCCTCAAATTTAAATTATCAGCCCTACGATATTCCGTTTTCCGAACTCTTAGAAGCGTGGAAATTTGTTTGTTATGTGAGTAGAGAATTACCAGAAATTGTACCGGATGATCAAAGCTTGTTGCATTCGATTCGTACCCTCCAAATGGACGTGAAGCAATTGTTGCACAGGAAATAAGTCGATTAAAGGTTGATTTCCACCCTGATTTCACTACTTTTGTAGTCAATTATGGAAGGAATTATTAAAGTTACTCTGCCCGATGGTTCACAGCGTGAATATCCTGTTGGGAGCACTGCATTAGACGTGGCCAGCAGTATTTCTGAGGGCCTGGCCAGAAACGTGTTGGCCGCGAAAGTAAACAACACGGTACAGGATGCCATGCGTGTTTTACCTGCTCAATGCCAACTTCAATTATTAACATGGAATGATGCTGATGGTAAATCTACCCTGTGGCACTCTTCAGCACACCTCATGGCAGAAGCCTTAGAATTTCATTTTCCCGGGGTGAAATTAGCCATCGGACCGCCCATTGCGAATGGATTTTATTATGACGTTGATTTTTTGGAGTATTCCTTCACTGAGAAAGACCTCGAGAAAGTAGAGGCAAAAATGAAGGAACTAGCCAAGCAAAAGAATCCGTTCATTCGGAAAGAGGTTTCGAAACAAGAGGCCCTGACGTATTTTACCGAAAAACAGGATCCGTACAAGCTTGAGCTGATTTCGGAACTGGAAGATGGAACCATCACCTTTTACACCCAAGGTGAATTTACCGACCTATGCCGCGGTCCTCACATTCCTGACACCGGTCACATCAAAGCGGTTAAGCTTTTGTCTATTGCCGGCGCATATTGGAGAGGAGATGAAAAGAACAAGCAGCTGACCCGCATTTATGGCATTACCTTCCCTAAAAACTCCGAACTTACAGAGTACCTAGAACGGCTCGAAGAAGCGAAAAAACGCGATCATAGGAAGCTTGGAAAAGAATTGGAATTGTTTACCTTTTCTCAAAAAGTTGGTCAAGGATTGCCCATGTGGTTACCCAAAGGGGCGGCCTTAAGAGACCGTTTAGAGCAATTTTTAAAACGAGCACAAAAAGCGGCAGGCTATCAGCAGGTGATTACCCCGCACATTGGAAACAAGGCCCTCTATGTTACATCTGGACACTACGAGAAATATGGTGCAGACTCCTTTCAGCCGATTCGCACGCCAGATCCGGATGAGGAATTTTATTTGAAACCAATGAATTGCCCGCACCATTGCGAGATTTTTAAATCCAAACCGCGGTCATATAAAGAATTACCCACACGTTTTGCTGAATTTGGTACCGTTTACCGCTATGAGCAGTC
>DBCM01000003.1:10302-12812 GCA_002293045.1 Flavobacteriales bacterium UBA958
CCAGAACAGGTAAAAGAGGAGTTTAAGAAAGTGATTGAGATCGTGCTGTATGTGTTAAAAACATTAGATTTTAACAACTTCAAAGCTCAGATTTCCCTTCGTGATCAAGAGAATCGTTCAAAGTACATTGGCAGTGAAGAGAATTGGATTCGCGCCGAACAAGCCATCATAGAGGCCACCGAAGAAATGAACCTTTCAACGTTTGTAGCCTACGGAGAAGCCGCTTTTTATGGACCAAAACTAGATTTTATGGTGCAAGATGCCTTGGGAAGAGAGTGGCAATTAGGGACCATTCAGGTAGATTATAACCTTCCTGAGCGCTTCGAGTTGGAATATATCGGAGCAGACAATCAAAAACATAGGCCCGTAATGATTCACCGCGCACCGTTTGGATCTATGGAACGATTTGTTGCGGTTTTAATTGAACATTGTGCTGGGGATTTTCCACTCTGGTTAACTTCCGACCAATTTGTAATTCTGCCAGTGTCTGAGAAATATAACGACTATGCTCAAAAAGTTTTAGAATTGCTAAATAATTCCGATATTCGCGGACTCGTAGACGAGCGGAATGAAAAAGTAGGGAAGAAAATACGGGATGCGGAGTTGAGCAAATACCCATTTATGCTGATTGTTGGTGAAAAAGAAGCAGAATCTGATACGATTTCTGTCCGTCAACGAGGCAAAGGAGACTTAGGGGCCTTGAGCCCAGAAGCATTTGCAGCACTGGTGCAAGGTGAAATGGAGCGAGAATTAGCAAAGAATTAATAGCATATTTTAACATACTGAATGAGAAGAAACGTAAGGCCTGTAAGAAGAGTTGAAGAAGCACAACATCGCATCAACGATAAAATTACATCCGCTGAAATACGACTAGTTATTGATGGACAAGAGCCTCAAGTCATGAAACTAACCGCAGCATTGGCCTTAGCAGATCAGCAGGAGTTAGATTTAGTGGAGATATCACCGAAAGCGGTGCCTCCCGTGTGTAAAATCATGGACTATACGAAGTTCATGTACACACAAAAACGGAAACAAAAAGAACTAAAGGCAAAGCAAAGTAAAATTGTCGTTAAGGAAATACGGTTTGGTCCGAATACCGACGACCACGATTTCAACTTCAAATTAGCGCATGCTCGAAAGTTTTTAGAGGAAGGAAGCAAGGTGAAGGCCTATGTTTTTTTTAGAGGTCGAACTATCGTGTTTAAAGACCGTGGTGAGATTTTGTTATTGAAATTTGCTCAAGAGCTGGCAGAGGTTGGAATTGTTGAGCAATTGCCGAAATTGGAAGGAAAGAAAATGATTTTAATGATCAATTCGAAAAAGAAATAAAGAAGCTAATAGTTAATGTTTAAATTGTAGAACAATGCCTAAAATGAAAACGAAATCCAGTGCGAAGAAGCGATTCACGATTACTGGAAGTGGTAAAATTAAGCGTAAACACGCGTTTAAAAGCCACATTTTGACAAAAATGGCTACGAAACGCAAGCGTAATTTAACGCATGCTGGATTGGTACATGAATCCGATGCAGCAAATATTAAATTGCAATTGTGCATGAAATAGTTGTTGGTTTAATTAATGTTTAACCCGAAACCCAGAATCCAAGCCCACTGAAACAGCGTGGCTCTGTGTCTCAAAAAAAATTAAAAAAATATGCCTAGATCAGTAAATCACGTAGCATCAAGAGCGAAAAGAAAGAACTTGATGAAATTGGCCAAAGGGTACTACGGCCGTAGAAAAAATGTATGGACCGTCGCAAAGAATGCAATCGAAAAAGGATTGTTGTATGCATACTCTGGACGGAAACAAAAGAAAAGAAATTATCGATCTCTTTGGATCGTGCGTATCAACGCTGGTGCTCGTCAGCACGGAATGAGCTATTCTCATTTTATGGGACTAGTGAATAAAAGCGACATGACACTGAACAGAAAAGTGCTTGCCGACTTAGCAATGAATCACCCAGCGGCTTTTAAAGCAGTGGTTGATGCGGTAAAAAAGTAATTAATCCTTTTTAACTATTAGCAAAAGCCATTAGAATTCTAGTGGCTTTTTTATTTTAGCAAATATTTTTTACTATGATAAAAATTGGTTTGTTCGGGATTGGTCACCTTGGAAAAATTCACCTTAAAATCATTAAGGGACTGCCGCAATTTTTTGAATTGGTGGGAATTCACGACATAGATACACAGGAAGGTCTTGCCCTTCAGGCTGCGTATGATGTTCCCTTCTATGATCGAGCAGAAGACCTGATTGCAAGGGTTGATGCACTGGATATTGTGACCCCAACACCTTTTCATTTTGAACTGGCATTTAAAGCCATGCAACAGCATAAACATGTATTTATTGAAAAACCAGTTACACAAACCTTGGCAGAAAGTACCCGGTTACTCGAATTGGCAACCAGCAGTAAATCAATCGTTCAGGTGGGTCACGTGGAGCGGTTTAATCCGGCGTTCGTAGCTGCTCAATCTTTACTGAATAAACCTGATTTCATTGAAACACACCGATTAGC
>DBCM01000003.1:12829-14990 GCA_002293045.1 Flavobacteriales bacterium UBA958
CAATTTAATCCCCGAGGAACCGACGTTCCGGTGGTCTTGGACTTAATGATTCACGACCTCGATATCATACTGCATGTGGTAAATTCTCCTGTTAAACATGTCTCGGCATCCGGTGTAGCGGTAGTAAGCGATAGCCACGATATCACGAATGCACGCATCGAATTTGATAACGGTACAGTTGCCAACCTCACCGCCAGTAGAATTTCCCTTAAAAACATGCGTAAATCAAGGTTTTTTCAACGCGATGCGTATGTTGGAATTGATTTCTTGAATAAAAGCATTGAAGTAGTCCGGCTCGAAGGGCTCGATGGTCCTGCCGATCCGTACGATATGGTTTTAGATTTAGGCAACGGTAAGCCACCCAAGAAACTTTCCATTGACTCGCCCAAGGTCTTTCCTACCAATGCGATTGAGGAGGAATTGAAAGAATTTGCCCTTGGAATAAGCGAACACGCTCCGATTTCAGTGGATTTGAATGCAGGGCATCAAGCCTTGAAAATTGCATATCAAATCCTGGATTTAATTCACTAAAATAAAATGGATTTTCTTACGTTGTTGTTGCGCATGAATTTCAAAAACTTTGTTTTTGCCCTCACCATCCTCTTGCTTCAAGGGTGTGTAAAAAATAACCCGGACCCCTCGTGGCTCTACATTGATAAATGGACCTTGGTCGCGAACCCTGAGTTGAGTGGGGCAGAAGGCGAGCTGAGTCAATCGATTACGGAGGCCTGGGTATACATCAATGATAATTGCGTGGGTGTTTATGAGCTTCCAGTAAGAATTCCGCTCTTAACTAATGGATCGGTCGATCTAAAAGTATATCCTGGAATTCGGGTTAATGGGATCGCTGCAACTAAGAAAATTTATCCCTTTTGTTCCGTGTATAATGCTAATATAACTCTGATACAAAATCAAACCGTATCGATTACGCCGCTCACAAAATATGTGTCAAATGCGCAATTCATCATTGAAGACTTTGAAGGAGCAAATGTGATGCTCGAGAACGATCCCAATACTTCCATGGCTAATTTTATCTTAGATAATACCGATTTACAACCCTTCAATGGGAACACCTATGCTAAAGTTGACCTGAATTCAAGCGATTCTATTTGGGTAGCCTACACGACCTTTGGGTCCTACCTTCCCCGGGGTAAGGAAGTTTACCTTGAAATTGATTACTACACCACCAATCGCGTGGTGACCAGCCTTCTCGCGATTTCTCCAAGTGGACTTAAAAAGAATCCAAACATCCAATTGAACAAATCAACTCCCGATGCAGTCAAATGGAAAAAAATGTATATCGAACTCCGGGAGATCATCGGTGCATCAGACGCCAGTGCATATTTTGATCATGGGTTCGAAGCGTGGAAAGAAAGTGAGCTGCCCAATACGGAAATAAGAATTGATAATATTAAGGTCGTTTATTTTCAATGAGAAAGATTTGGGTTTTGGGTTTGTTGGGATTGGATGTGTTAAGCGCAATGGCTTCTTGGTGTATTTTCTATATCATTCGTGCTACATGGCTTGAACATAAAATATTCTCTGCGAATATTACTTTTTTCCTCGGGATGAGTCTGATTCCCATGGCCTATGTATTGCTTTATTATCTTCAGGGTACCTACTTAAATGTTCGAAGATTATATCGACTTAAGATTATTCAACATACCTTCTACGCTTGTATCATCGGTTCAATCTTAATTTTCTTTGTATTACTTTTAGATGATTACGTTGTGAGTTATCAAGACTATTATTACTCATTTTCGGTTTTATTCCTAAGCCATTTTTTTGTAACAATTATTCCGCGCTTAGGATTCGTAACCATAATGATTCATCGCTTGCGTCAATACGGTAATGGATTCTCAACCCTTATCATAGGCGGAAGTGAACGCGCCTTACACATATTTAAAGAACTTAACCATCAACAATATAACGTCAATGCGTTCATCGGATATGTCAATGTGAATGGTTCCGATCACGCCTTGCAAGCTGAAATGCCTTATCTGGGTCATGTTACAAATCTTGAGGAAATTCTGGAGAAACATCACGTAGATGAAGTGATTGTGGCCATCGAAAGTTCCGACCATGATCGACTGCATAAGATCCTTGTAAAAATCAACGACTTACGCATCATTGTTAAGGTGCTTCCCGATATGTACGAGCT
>DBCM01000058.1:0-2725 GCA_002293045.1 Flavobacteriales bacterium UBA958
AGAACAAGCGTTCCCAATTACCGAATTTTATCCCGTTGCATCCGAGAATTCTGTCGGAAAAGAAGTTGTATTTAATGGCAAATCTTATCCAGTCATTGGGATGCAAACGGCAGTTGACTTGCATTTAGACCTTGCTATTTTTTCAGCAGGTGGAGAAACCTCCTTGGAATGGGCACCAAAGTTTGCCGCTGTGGGTACCGTGGTGATTGATAATTCCTCGGCATGGCGCATGGACCCAACGAAAAAGCTTGTCGTTCCAGAAATTAACGGGGATCAGTTGACATCAGAAGATTTAATTATTGCTAATCCAAACTGCAGTACCATTCAGTTGGTGATGGTCTTAGCGCCCTTACATAAACGATTTGGGGTAAATCGCGTCATCGTTTCCACCTATCAGAGCATCACTGGTACGGGAGTTAAGGCGGTTCAGCAAATGGAGAATGAGCGTGCAGGAATCTCGGGTGATATGGCGTATCACTATCCAATCGACAAGAATTGCATTCCACAGTGCGATAGTTTTTTAGACAATGGATACACCAAGGAAGAAATGAAGCTCACCAATGAAACCAAAAAGATAGTGGATCCGGCGATAGATGTGGTTGCAACCGCCGTGCGTGTTCCAGTGGTTGGTGGGCATTCTGAATCCGTGAATATCGAATTCAACTCGGAATTTGAGTTGGAGGAAGTGCGAACGCTCTTGGAACAAACCCCAGGCATCGTGGTTCAGGATAACTTGGAGGCCTTCGAATACCCCATGCCTAAATTTGCGGAAGGAAAAGATGCCGTTTTTGTTGGACGTATGCGCCGAGACTTTACGCGGCCTAACACCTTGAATTTGTGGATTGTAGCAGATAACTTACGCAAAGGTGCGGCTACCAATGCGGTGCAAATTGCAAAACTTTTACTTCGATTGAGATAATAATTGTTCCTAGTTCTGGACAGATAAGCCTCTTATGTTCATTTAATATATAAAAAATGGACATGAGTCTATTTGTGAATCAAAAAATGAACGTATATTTGAATATGTTCACTAAACAATATAATAATGAACATATATAGCTATGTTTGATAGGAATTTACCATTTAACGATTTACCGAATTTACCACCGCCAGAATTGATCATTGACAATGAAATCTTGATTAAATGGGGGCTTGCATCAAGAAATTTAGCAGAATTAAACAAGAATATACTACGAATGCCTAATCCCAGCATGTTAATAAATACGATTGGGTTAAGGGAGGCGAAAACTTCAACAGCGATTGAGAATATTTTCACGACGGATGATGAATTATATCGTGCCATTTCCTCCCAAATTCGCGAGGATCATGCGAGTTCATCAGCTAAGGAAGTACTTCGTTATCGAGAAGCACTTTGGGGTGGGTATCAATTAATCAAGGCGGAAGATCGTTTGACAGAAAAGGTTCTTTTGCAGGTGTTTCAAAAAACAAAGAATTCGACACAAGGGTTTAGACCGCCACAATCACTCACGGTGATTCGCAGGGGAAACAGTGAATTGAGACCTGGCGAGGTGATTTATACACCACCGCGCGGGGAACATATTATTCAAGATAAGATTCATAATTTGTTGGATTTTTTAAATTTTGATACCGACATTGACCCTTTGCTTAAAATGGCAATAGCCCATTATCAATTCGAGGCTATACATCCGTTTACCGATGGAAATGGAAGGACAGGTAGAATATTGAATCTACTATACCTGGTAAATCAAGGATTGTTATCGCAACCAGTTCTCTATTTGAGTCGGTACATCCTTGAAAACAAAGCCGACTATTACCTTTTACTTGCCGGCGTTACGCAACGAGCTGCATGGAAACCTTGGTTGCTTTTCATGATGGAAGCGGTTGAGCGAACCGCCAAACAAACCAACCAGATGATTGATGATATTATGGATCAAAAGGAAGTTACCCTACGTTTTGCAAAAAGTAAAATTTCCTGGTATTCGAATGAATTTAATGACTTACTCTTTTCCCAACCTTATGTAAAACAGGAGAGGTTTAAGGAGGTATTAAAAATTAAAAGCAGGACAACTTTGGTGAAATATGCCAACGAGTTAATAACCCATGGAATTATTTCTTCTTTTTATGATAAGAAGGAGGTTTATTACATTAATAACGACTTAGTTAGAATTTTATCCTAAGCATTTATGTGCCTACCGAGGTGGTTTTTGTGAAACTTATTTAATTTTCTAATAACTTTGTACCGTTCTCTAAGGGGTGCCGAAAGGCTGAGATTACACCCATTGTACCGGATCAGGGTAATGCCTGCGACGGGAGGAGGTTTTTTAATCACGTACAAGTTTGCCCCTTGACTTGTCATAATATGTTTATTATGAAAGGAAAGGTTTTTGTTTTTTCTATGTTATGTGCCCTGATGGCTCAGGCGCAAACCACCATGGTAGGTAAAGTTACTGATGAAAAATACCAACCCTTATCGGGTGTTCGAATTCTTCGCTTCGATGGCAAGTCAGTGAGTACCGACAACAAAGGCGTGTTTACCTTGGACGAGGTAAATGATATCGAAGTCATCACGGTAGATCAACCCGGTTATGGAGCGATGTCCGTTCGGATTAATCCGCGTAAGGAGCCAAAATCTATGCCTTCTCCCGACAAAGATACCGTGCGTATTGTGCTGCCATTTACCAGTAAAAAACTCGATGAGGTAGCCTGCATTTCAATTCGCCTCCCCTCAGAAGCTACCAACCAC
>DBCM01000058.1:2761-6629 GCA_002293045.1 Flavobacteriales bacterium UBA958
ATTCCTTTTTTACTCGATCAAATGCCATCGGTAGTTACCACCTCCGATGCAGGAAATGGCATCGGTTACAGTGGAATTCGAGTGCGTGGAATTGACGCCTCCCGCTTAAATGTTACCATCAATGGAATCCCAGTAAATGACCCGGAATCGCATGATGTATATTGGGTGAATATGCCTGATTTGGTATCCTCCACCCAGTCCATCGATTTTCAACGGGGTGTAAGCGCTTCTACCAATGGTGCCGCTGCCTTTGGGGCTTCGTTGAACATGAAAACCAACGACATCAGCGACCAAGCTACGGGAAAATTAGATGTTAGCTATGGATCATTCAACTCGTTTAAAACATCCATTCAAGCGAATACCGGCCTAATTAAAGGGAAATATTTTGTGGAAACGCGTTTATCCCGAATTGGGTCTGATGGCTACATTGACCGGGCTTCTTCGAACCTTCGTTCGTGGTATCTTAGCGCCGGATGGGTTGGAAAACAAACCGTACTCAAGGGGGTAGCATTCAGTGGGAAAGAAATTACCTACCAGTCGTGGTACGGTACCCCTGAAAGTGTAGTTTTCGGAACGGCGGCAGACCGCAACGACTACGCTGATCGCAATGGATTGTCCGATGCGGAACGGCAAAATTTGTTGAATTCGGGAAGAACCTATAACTATTATACCTATCAAAATCAGGTGGACCATTATCAACAAGATAATTATCAGTTGCATTTGACCCATCGCTTTAAAAACACAAAATGGGTATTGAACGGCGCAGGACATTACACCTATGGACGAGGGTATTATGAAGAGTACCGAACCAATGATGAGTTATCTACCTATCAATTGAGTCCAGTGATTCTTGGCGGGGATACGGTAAGTTCGTCTGACTTAATCCGCAGAAGGTGGCTAGACAATCACTTTATTGGTTCCGTTTATGCCTTAACGTATCAGGGTCAAGGAGTTCAATTGACCACGGGCGGTGCAATAAATAACTATCGCGGCGCACATTTTGGTGAGGTGATTTGGTCGCGTTTTGCATCCGACAGCGACTTGGGTGATCGCTACTATGATGAGCTTGGAAATAAATTCGAATTCAGTCATTATGCAAAACTTCAACAGCGTAAACAAAAGTTTCAGTGGATCCTCGACATGCAATATCGGTATGTCAATTATGAGTTTTTGGGCTTGGATTTTGTTTCTGGGGTATTGAAAGATGTTACGCAAACCGTTGACTTTCACTTTTTCAATCCAAAGGCTTCGGTATTTTATCAATTGAAATCAAACCATCAATTTTATGCCTCTGTAGGTCGCAGCAATCGAGAACCGGTGCGTAGAGATTTTAGAGAGTCCACACCAAGCAGCCGGCCGAAATCGGAAGCATTAATGGATTATGAGGTGGGATATACCTGGCAAAAAAATGGATTGATTTTGAAAGGAACATTCTACTACATGGATTTTGACAACCAATTGGTATTATCGGGACAAATCAACGACGTTGGGGGTTATACCCGAACGAATGTCAAGGACAGTTACCGCCGAGGAATTGAGTTAGAAGCGAAGTACAAACGCATCAAGAACCTTGAAATCAATGGAAACCTCACCTTGAGTCAAAACAGGGCGAATAACTACGTGGATTACCTAGATGTATATTTGGATTCGGTTCCTTATTATACCCAACAGGAAACTACGTATAGCCAAACGACCTTGTCTTTTTCACCCAGTGTTATTGCAGGATTAGGGGTAAGTTATACGGTTCCCGCATGGAAACTTTCGGTGGATTGGACGTCAAAATTCGTGAGCAAACAATACATGGATAACATCGAAACGAGTGAGCTCCCTGCCTTTAATTATTCTTCATTTGGGCTAAGAAAAACGTTTACAACGAAAGAGAATACCTTAATCCAGCTTTCAGGAATCGTTAATAATGTCTTTAATCAGATGTACTCCAATAACGGGTATGCGTTTGCCTACCAATATGCAGGGGTAAAAACTACCGAACGGTTCTTTTATCCGCAAGCAGGTAGAAATTTTATGCTGCGGGTGAGCGTTGGATTTTAATGCGTATTTTTAGTGAAAAAAACGAAGGATTATGAAAAATATATTAGCGATTTCCCTGTTGAGTTTTTTAGGCGTATCCGCTTGGGCGCAAGCTTCAGAGCCAATTATTACTACTACGCTGGAGGAGGAATGTGCGATGTACCCAACGGGTTATGAAGGATTGATGAAGTTTATAAATAATGAAGTCAACTATCCTCAAGATTGCGTAGATCAAGGGATTTCTGGAAAAGTCTATGTTCGATTCGTGGTGGATCGTTCTGGAAATGTGTCTAACGCAACGGTATCTAAATCAGCCCATCCGTCCCTGGACAAAGAAGCCTTGAGAGTGACTAATTTGCTTCATTGGAATTGGAATCCTGCGTGTAAAGATTCAGCGATGTATATGTCACTACCCATTAATTTTGAAGTGGGGGATGATACAGAACCAAGCGAAGATGAAGACGATAAACCAAGTCCACATTTTGCGGGCTTCGATATAGGTATGGGAACCTTCATCATGGATAATCCGAGTGATTATCCCTATTGGAATCAGACGGATTTAAACCTCTTTCAATTTGGATTTAATGTAATTGAATATAAAATTCCCATTTTTAAGGAGTATCTAGGATTAACTACAGGCCTTGGAGTTAATGCAACCAACATTCAGTTAGGCCAATACGACCTCGTTCATACCGCAACGACTCCCGGAGGTAATGTGGATACCCTATTTGCCATTCAAACGTTGAGTAATCTAACCTACCGATCAAATAATTTAACCTATGGATTTTTAACGGTTCCATTGCTCCTTGAGGTTTGTTCAAAAGCAGCGTCCAAGAATTCTTTCTATTTGAACGTTGGAGCTGTCGGGTATTGGAGTTTTTCTGGTTCTTGGTCTACACGCGGAAAATACGCGAATGGCGACCGCTTCCAAAATAACGTCAACTCACGCTTTCAAATGGCGCCTTTTGGGGCGTATGCTACCGCACGAACGGGATTTGATCACTATGGTCTTTTTGTAAACTACAACCTGACGCCCTTGTTTAAAAAATCTGCTACCGCAACCCTTTATCCGTTGACCTTTGGCATTACCTTAAATTTTGATTATTGAAGTTGAAAATTAAACCTTGGATTTGGTTAATACTTGCCGTTATTACAATTGCGGTGCGTTTCATTTATGGGCGAAAATATGAAATACAAAACGGTGAATTTCATATCAGCAACGGCGGGTTGATATTAACGGTTTTTGGAGTAGTTTTTTTTCTCCTTTTTGCTTTCGTCCGGGCGGCTAATAAGTCTAAAGACTAAACAGTGTTAGAATTGCTCGTTCAATTTGCGACACTAAAGGCAATTCTCCATTGCTCGTAATTACTACCGTCGCTAAAGGGATTTTCTGCTCGTCGCTCCATTGACTCTTCATGCGGGCTTCCGCTTGCTCAACCGTGCAACGATCTCGTTCCATGATCCGCTGCATTCTAAGTTCATGCGGTGCAATGACCAATACCGTCGCATCAAACTGCTTATAAGCCCCCGTTTCAAATAATATGGCTGCTTCGTTGAAAACCAGTGCGGTATGTTGTTCGGCACACCAGCGTTCAAAGTCAGCCCTAACCACTGGATGAATGAGCTGATTTACAAAAATCCGATCGGGTTCCGACTTAAAAATATGCGCCGCAAGTTCCTTTCTGTTGAGAATTTCCTCCGAATAAATGCCAGTTCCAAACCTGGAAATTAATCCAGCTCGAATTTCAGGATGTGTATCGGTAAGCACTTTTGCTTGCTCATCTGAATAATATACCGGATAGCCCATTTTTTCGAGTACCCCGGCGATATAACTTTTTCC
>DBCM01000058.1:6662-6869 GCA_002293045.1 Flavobacteriales bacterium UBA958
GAACCAATTCCTCCGGTGAGTCCAATGCGTTTCACGCTTCTAAGATACGCCAAAGTTGCATTGCTTCCGCGGGCTTTTCCCTATCTTTGTGGAATGACAGATACGCCATGGTTCGCTTCTTGGTTTGATACTTCGTATTATCACCAGCTTTATAATCACCGAAGCGAGGAAGAAGCGCAAGCATTTATTGAGCGTTTAGTCGATTTC
>DBCM01000098.1 GCA_002293045.1 Flavobacteriales bacterium UBA958
CGTTGAGCAAGGGTGTCTATGTCGATTCCTAAGTTTTTCCCCAATCCAAACCCCATCATATATTTATGCCAAGCGTTGAGTCCAATTTCTGCATCTTCAAAGATGTTCTTTTTTTTATTCGGTTGAATTACCCTTCTTACCGCCGCGTAGAAATACGGGTTGCAAGAGTACTGAACGGCCTTTGCAATAGAGGTTGCTGATGGGTGATTGTGGCAACCCACTACCGACTTGTTGCAGGCAAAGCCGGTGTTTGGTGTGATTTGTTTTTCTTGAAGACAGATGAGCGCTTGTAATAATTTAAAGATGGATCCTGGGGGATATTCCGCTTGAAGGGGCCGTGCGAATAGCGGTAGATTAGCATCGGTAACCAATCCTGGGTAGTTTTTTCTAATATTTTTTCTACCGGACAACAAGTTGGGATCATAATTAGGCGCGGAAACCATGGTTAAAATTTCTCCGGTTTTCGGTTCAATCGCCACAATACAACCCTTTTTGTTTTTCATTAGGGCTTCTCCAAATAATTGAAGCTTTATGTCAACCCCAAGTTTGATTTTCGGAGATGGAGTGGCTACGGTGTCAAATTTTTTGTCTGCGTATGGTTCTATTTCGTTATTGGTAGCACTGGTAACAATATATCTAACCCCTTTTTTACCCCTTAAAATGGTCTCATAGGACCGCTCCAAACCTGAACGCCCGACATTCATACCCGGTCGGTAAAAGGGGTCTTTTTCAATTTCATTCCTTCCAACTTCATTCATGTACCCAAGGATGTTTGCGCCGCTCGGATACGGATAGTATCTGGTGCCTGTAGGTTCTTCGTAAAACCCGGGAAAATCAGTTAACTTGGAGGCAATGCGAGTCACTTCTTCAAGGGTAAGGTCTTTTACAAAGGGATACGGTCGGTCTGGGCGATAATTCGATTCGGTTTTACCCGTCGCTGGATTTTTATATACCCCTTCGTTTTTTACGATCTCTCGAAACCGTTGCTTTACTTTTTTTACTTCCCACCCAATGAGTGAAGCAAAGGCGCTGGTATCTAAGTGTTTAATACGTTCTTGAATTACCATGAGATTGTAGGAAATTTTATTTACCACAATTTTTCGGTTTTTTCGATCCACAATAATGCCCCTTGGTGGAATGATTTCCCTTCTTTTTTCCGCGATTTGTGTAGCTCTTCGGGTCCAAGAGTCATCGATCACCTGCATATAGAGGAGTCTGAAAACAAACAACAAGGAGGTAAATAAAACTAAGCCGTACAATAGATATTTTCGATTATCTAAGTTCATTTTTTTCTTCGTTGATTGAAAAAGAAAAATTGAGAAACACTAATCACGAGGCCCGAAGCAATCAGCGAGAGGAAAAAATTTCTAAGCACCAAAAGGGTTTCCCCCCATCGAAAAACTTCTAGGATAAAAAACCAAAGTAAGGCGCTAGAGAACAGGAGACCAAAAACGACTAAAAACCAAGGCCAACCCATATCGCTGGCTGTTGGATCTTTTAGCGGATCATACCCATCTCTGGGACGAAATGTTTCAAACACTAAGGGTCTTAGAAAAGCAAAGAGCACCAATGAGGAAGCGGTTAATCCAAAGGTATTGGAAAGCGCATCTACAGAAAGCCCCAAAATAAACCCAATGATCATTAAAACAAATACGTTTGTTTCGAATGGCAAAATCATTAAGTAAAGGGGTAAAATAAAAATCTGAGCCCCATAGCCCAACTCCAACCGATTGAAGACAAACACTTGCAGCAAGAAAAACAAGCCAAATAACAACGCGTATCGAATGATGTTTTTCATTTTATTCGGGGTCTTCAGGGATCTCTAATTGGAGTGACTGAAGCTCCTTCCGGATTAAGGAGGTTACTACATACGCCGAATGTAAGGTTCTATAGTCCTCACTAAAACGTACCTCAAGGTTCCAAAGTGCTTGGTCTTCAACGCGTGATTTTGATATAACCCTTCCCAATTTAATTCCTTTTGGGAAAATCCCTGAAGCACCAAGGGTATAAATGTTGGTGTTTTTTTTAATGTTAAGATCAGTGGAAACTCCGGTAACTATTCCTTTTTTCGGATGAAATCCGTCCCACTTTAATATGCCTCTTGGCCCATCGATACCGATCATTATATCCAAGTTAATGTCTTGGGTCAATATGGATTTCACCAGTGAGAAATGTTCCCCAACCTTAAAAACAATACCTACCACCCCTTTGGGTGAAATAACCCCCATGTTTTTTTTTATGCCCTGTTGTTCCCCTACATCAATAGTAAAATAATTATTTCTACGCCCAATAGATGCGTTGATTATTTTTGTTGGAATAAAACTAAAGGACTGTTCGTAGGCCGTGTCATTAACCTGTGTTTTCGTGCGTTCAACGCGATAAAAATTTGTAAAAACACGTCTACGTAACTGAGCGTTTTCCAACCTTAGTGCGGCGTTGTTTTCTTCTAAATCAAAATGGCTCGTCAGTTTTCCTTCTACAGATTGTATCTTCCCATTTAGGGTTGATGCCGTGGATAAGTATACACTTTTTGGAAAAGAAACAAATTGAACATAAAGCAACAGGCAAAGAAACTGCAGGGCGGAGAAAAAAATAAACACCCGAAACCTTCTTAAAAATGCGAATAAATTTTGCATGTTATTTTATCCTATACTGTACACCCATGGAATAGGGTTTGATTAATCGCGAATTAAGAATTGATATTTATCAATGTTCTTTAGTGCTATACTGGTTCCTAGGGCAACGGCACGCAAAGGGTTTTCTGCTATGTGAACAGGAAGTTTAGTTTTATCCGCGATTCGTTTATCAAGCCCTCTTAACATGGATCCTCCACCCGCAAGATAAATACCTGTTTTGTAGATATCAGCACTCAGTTCTGGTGGAGTAGCCGCAAGCGCACTGAGAATGGCTTCTTCGATTTTAGCAATGGTTTTATCCAGCGCCGATGCAACTTCATCGTGCGTAATCATAATTTCTCTCGGTATACCCGACATTAAATCGCGACCTCTTACCGCATACGGTGGTGGTGGGTCGTCGAGGTCTTGGATTGCAGCGCCCACCTCGATTTTAATTTGTTCTGCGGTGCGTTCCCCAACCAAAATATTGTGCTGTCGGCGCATGTATTCTTCAATTTCTTGGGTAAAATCATCCCCAGCAATTCGGATGGATTTGTCGGCAACAATACCTCCTAAGGCAATCACGGCAATTTCTGAGGTTCCACCGCCAATATCAATGATCATATTTCCCATAGGCTCTTCCACATCAATACCGATACCTATGGCAGCCGCCATGGGCTCGTGAATAAGATACACTTCTTTCGCACCAGCATGCTCCGCAGAGTCACGAACGGCGCGTTTTTCTACTTCTGTAATCCCTGAAGGAATACAAATAACCATGCGTAAGGTGGGTCTAAATAAGGTTCTCCCGGGATTGATCATTTTAATCATGCCTCGAATCATTTGTTCGGCACTTTGAAAGTCGGCAATTACCCCATCTTTTAATGGCCTGACCGTTTCAATGAGCCGGTGTGTTTTTCCATGCATTTGTTGCGCTTTTCTTCCAATCGCTACTATCTGTCCGGTTTGAATGTCTTTTGCAACAATAGAAGGCTCATCAACGACCACCTTATCA
>DBCM01000135.1 GCA_002293045.1 Flavobacteriales bacterium UBA958
GACTTATTTCCCGCTACACCAAGAACATCACCATTCTTTATGATGGAGATGCAGCAGGAATAAAAGCCTCCTTTCGAGGGATTGATTTGATTTTAGAAGAAGGGCTAAACGTGAAAGTGGTGCTTTTTCCCGAGGGAGAAGATCCAGATTCGTTTGCTAAAAAAAGTACAACAGATGAATTAACGGAGTTTCTTGATTCACACCGTCAAGATTTTATCTCCTTCAAAGCGGGATTGTTGTTAAAAGGAACAGAAAACGACCCCTTGCAAAAGGCAAAATTGATAAAAGACATCGTGTATTCCATCGCGTTGATTCCCGACTCGATTACAAGAACTATTTATGCCAAAAAAATTGCCGCTACCTATGAATTAACGGAAACCATGATCGCTCAGGAAATAACAAAACTTCGAGCGGGTAAATTTGCCGATGAAGTAGGGGAGCCATGGGTGAAAGAAGTGATTACCTCAACACCGAATGCACCAAAATCACCCCTTGTCAATTATGAGGTAGACGATGCAATGGTGGAGAAGGAGCTGATTCGGTTGATGCTCAAATTCGGTAATAAAGAAGTGGTCTTAGATCCCAACGGGGAAAAAATCCAAGTGAGCGTCAACGAACTGGTGATTCAAGAATTGAGCATCGATGATTTAAGCTTTACAAACAAAACCTGCTATGAGATTTTCGGAGAAATTACGGATGGTGTAGCGGAAGGCATTCTTTACACCTACAACTATTTTTTAAAGTCCAGTAATCCAGAGGTTCAACAACTGACTGCTGAACTCATCGGCATTGACGAGGAGTTGAGTCCAAAATGGGCCTCAGAGTATCGGATTTATACCAAACAAGAGGATTCCGATTTGTTGGGTACCATGTTTTACGCCATTTACAGTTTTAAACAGTCAAAGATTACAGCGCATATTGAACAGTTACGAAGTCAATTAGCAGCGGAACACCTCACGCAACAAGAGCAAATGGAAATTTTAGCGGAGCAGATGGCGTATGAAAAGATTAAGCAAACGTTTTCAGAGAAACTAGGAAGAATTATAATAAAATGATGTTAAGTACTACCTTATTCAAGATTGGCCCCTTTAATATCTGCATTTGGAATTTGGTATTCCTCGCCGCAATATTTCTAACGGCATTTATTTTGCGGCGTGTACTCTCTAAGTTCCTAAAGAAACAACTAAAGAGTAATAACATTCACTTAGAGGGTCGAAGAGAGACTTATTTCAAATTATTTACCCAAAGCGTTTATTTAATCGCGCTCTATGTGGCGGTACTCAGCTTTAGATTTAATAACGCAGAGATTACCTTCGATGAATTTATTCGCTATAACCTAATCAGCATTGGAACGCTCAAAATATCTCTATACAACGTCATTTTGGTTGCAGTAATTTTTATTTGTGCCAAAATCTCTTCGAGTATTTATAAGTTATATATCGGTAAAAAACACCGTGCCCGCAGCGGGTATGATCCTGGGGTAGAATATGTGTACGTTCAAATTGCGCGCTACATTATTTACACCATCGCCGTGCTGCTTTCCTTTAATGTGCTTGGATTGAACATTTCATTGATTTTAACTGGGTCAGTAGGACTTTTGGTTGGTATTGGTTTGGGATTACAAGATGTATTTAAAGATACCATTGCTGGGATTGTACTTTTATTGGAGGGGAACATCAAGGTCGGAGATATTGTAGAAATCGATGCAAAAACCCAAGGAAATACCCACAAAGGAGCGTACAATTTCGTGGCGCGAATTCTTAAAGTGAGCTTCAGAACAACACAAATTCAAACCAAAGAAGGCAATGTGTTAATCATTCCGAATACCCATTTAACTCAACAACGCGTTGAGAATTGGAGTCATAGCTCCTCGTTGTCCCTGTTCACTATTTCGGCCTTGATGGAATACGGAAGCGATACCATCTTGGCCAGTGAGCTTTTGAAAACTGCCGCATTAGGTCACCCCATTGTTAGCAAGGATGAACCCATTTCCGTGCGTATGGAAGAATTTGCAGAAAATGGAATTGAAATGAAACTGTTGTTTTGGGCAGAAAATAGTTGGGAGATTGCTGATTATAAATCAGAAATTCGCTTCGAAATTGATCGATTATTCCGAGCAAACAACCTGCACTTCGCGTTTCCAACCCGAACCATCATTACGAAGAACTAAACCAAACAGCGCTTATACAACTGGATGGTGTTTTCGATGCCATAATAAAGTGCATCAGAAATTAACGCATGTCCTATCGACACTTCATCTAATTGCGGCATGTGTTCCTTAAAATACCGTAAATTCTCCAAACTTAAGTCATGTCCCGCATTGATGGCAAGCCCACATTCCATGGCAATCCTGCATGCATCCACGTAAGCTTTAATACACTCGGGGTTTGACGGGAATTGCTCTGCAAAAGGACCGGTATAGAATTCAATTCGATCGACTCCAAGGGCAGCCGCAAGTTTAATTTGCTCGTGATCCGGTTCCATAAATAAAGAGCACCGTATTCCTAATCCTTTAATTTCTTCGATCCATTTTGAAAGTGCAATTTTATTCGCTTTCACATCCCAGCCTGCGTTTGAGGTAAGTACCGTTGGACCATCCGGTACCAAGGTGGCTTGGGTAGGGTTAGTGCGTTTTAGCAATTCAAAATAACGCGAGTCGGGGTATCCCTCAATGTTAAATTCAGTCGAAATGATTTCTGAAATTTCTAGGGTGTCCTTAAAGGTGATGTGACGCTCATCCGGTCGCGGGTGTACGGTGATACCATCTGCGCCAAAGGTCTGACAATCAATTGCAAATTGAACAACATTGGGAGTTTGACCGCCACGAGCATTGCGGAGGGTTGCAATTTTGTTAAGGTTAACGCTGAGTTTCGTCACGGGATTTTTGGTCAAAATTACAAACTCTATGTGGAATTCCATACCTTAGCAACCAGTTATGCGTGCCTTAGAAATCCTTTCTGAAGAAATTCCTCCCTTATTGCATACGGATTCGGGTGAAAAAGTCATGCTTTGGATGGATGAATTCAAAGTCAGTCACCTGCCTGTGTTGAAATTTGGCAATTTTGTTGGGGTGGTATCGGAATCTGCAGTTTTGGATCACTTAAATCTTGAATCAGATCTTGATCATTTATTTGATCATTTACCGCGCCCATTTGTCAATCAAAACGCCCACCTCTACGACATACTCCTCAAAATGTCTTCCGAGAAACTTTCAGTGCTTCCGGTATTAAACGACAACGAAGAGTATCTAGGATGTATTTCCGTTTACGGAATCATGTCTGTTCTTTCCAATTTTGGCAGCATGAAGGAGCACGGAGGCATCTTGGTGCTGGAGATGAATCAAGTAGATTACAGCCTTGCCCAAATTGCCCAAATTGTAGAGAGCAATAACGCTAAAATTTTAAGTGCATATATTACCTCGAACGAGGAATCTACCCATACTGAAGTAACCCTAAAAATTAATACGTCAAATTTGACGTCCATTATTCGAACCTTTGAGCGTTATGATTATCAGGTGAAGGCAGCCTATCAAGATAAAGATGCCGAGGAAGACCTGCGCCAGCGATTTGATGCCCTCATGAACTTTATGAAATTCTAATGAAGCACGTAGCGATTTACGGAATGAAATTCACAAGACAAAGCCTCGACTATGTCTATCAAGTGCATTCGGAATGTCAAAAACGGGGGTGGAATGTGCTTATGGAGCAGGATATGCTCGCCCATCTCATCTCAAAATATGATTTTTCATTGCCATGTACAACCTATGTGAACGAGCAAGATTTCAAGAAGGGTATAGATTTCATGATTTGCTTGGGGGGAGATGGTTCCTTTCTTAGAGCGGTTCGTTACGTTAAAGATTCGGGTGTCCCAATTCTTGGAATTAACACGGGCAGGCTCGGGTTCTTGTCCAATATTTCCAAAGAGGCAATCGGCGAAACCTTTCAATTGCTGGAGGACAAAAAATACGAATTCCAGAAACGTTCCTTGATCCGCGTTAGAACACAAGATGAGCTTTTCGGGCTGGAGAATTTCGCATTGAATGAACTCACGATTTCTAAAAAAGACACCTCCACAATGATTACGGTACATGCGAAACTGGATGGGAAGTATTTGAATTCGTACTGGGCGGATGGCTTAATTGTATCTACCCCAACAGGTTCTACGGGTTACAACCTGAGCTGCGGAGGACCAATCATCACTCCGGGGTGTCAAGTACATATTATTACACCCATTGCGGCACATAATTTAAACGTACGCCCCGTGGTGGTTCCAGACCATATGCCGATTGATTTAACCCTAGAGAGCCGCGATCGAACATGCTTGGTAAGTTTAGATGGAGTCACAAAAAATATTAAACAAGGGGAAGAAATCCGCGTAACCAAGGCAGAGTTTCTAATTAATGTGATTAAATTTGAACATACGAACTTCTTAGATACCATTCGAAATAAAATGTATTGGGGAGTTGATAATCGAAATTAACTATGAAAAAAATGATCATGTTAACAGGCGTTGTCCTGTTCGGGTTTACTGCCCTGGCTCAAAAGAAAGCAAAAAAAGTAGTACTAAAGAACCAAATTGATTCCGTATCCTACTTGATGGGAGTGAACATCGGTAACAGCCTCGGCAAAGAAATGAGCGAGGCCAATTTCGAGTTGATTATTCAAGGATTTAGAGATGCAGTCGCAAAAGGACGGTTAGTATGCCAAGACAGCACAGACATGGTATTGTCGATGTATTTTCAAGAAAAAGCCATGTTGAAACAAGCGGAGGAAGACAAGAAAAGTGAAGTATACAAAGTGGCTGGAGAGAAGTTTCTTGCAGATAACGGTAAAAAACCAGGGGTAGTTAC
>DBCM01000052.1:0-1122 GCA_002293045.1 Flavobacteriales bacterium UBA958
GCGGCTTCTTTAAATACATCTTGTGGTAAAATGCAAGGTCCTGCGCCAAAATTATGTTTCATGATGAATGGAATTTTATGAATAAAAAAAAGCCGTCGTTAGACAGCTTATTCAGTTTCGCTTGTAGCTTTCTTCGTTGTAGTTTTCTTCGCCGTGCTTGCTTTCTTCGCTGCAGGCTTTTTCTCTGCTGCAGGTTTCTCGGCTTTCTCTGCGCTTACTTTAGCTGCTAGAGCAGATGCACTTGGCTTTCTCTTGCGAACGTTCCCGTATGAACCAATTACTCGCTTTCCTTTTGCAGTTTTTTTATCTCCTTTTCCCATGTTCTGTGTATTGTAGTTCCGTTATATATGCAAAGTTAAAATTCTTTTTCGAAATAAGCAGCTCGAAATTGCTTTTCAAGCGCTTCACCCCCATTTAATATGCGCGTACTCCAAGCGATTTGCAACGCATCTTGCGCTTCGGGGCTTAATTTCCAGTCTATAGATTCTTGATGAAGCCTATTTCTTAACCTATGTAGGGCGATTGCAACGGAAACAGAGAGGTTTAAACTCTCCGTAAAACCATACATCGGAATGGTTAAATGATACTCGGCATGCGATAAAATTTCATCGCTGAGTCCGCGACGTTCGGTCCCGAAGAATAAGGCTACAGGGGCATCAAGAGGAAGTGTTTCCAGTGTATGCGCATTAGCGTGGGGTGAGGTGGCCACAATTTTATAGCCCTGAGTTCTGAGGTGATTAATGCAATCCAACGATGCCGTTTCTTTACTCGTGAATCGGTGTAGATCAATCCATCTTCCAGATCCCAATGCAATGTTGCGCTGAAGGACATACTTGTTTTTATCTTCAATGGTGTACAGGTCTTGGATCCCAAAACAGTCGCAACTTCGAATCACTGCAGATGCATTGTGCTCGTGAAAGAGATCTTCTAAGGCGATACTGATGTGCCTCGTTCGTTCTTGCGCAATTCGTTTAAATAATTCAACCTTGTGTGGGGTTAATATTTCGCGAAATTTCTGAAGCACAAATGTATTCTCTTCGCCGATCATTCGTTGTCCAAATGGTAATCACTCTTTTTTAGCCATCCTTTTCTTACAAAGTAGGCAAACATGAGAATGGCTGT
>DBCM01000052.1:1270-5471 GCA_002293045.1 Flavobacteriales bacterium UBA958
ATTTCATTCATGCGTTGTCCTTGAGCTGCGTAATAAAAATTAGCGAGCCCATCTAGTATTTGGATTTGGCTGTCGATTTCAGATACGAGGTTGTTGCAATGGTTGTCTAAGGATTTGAAATATCGTAAGTTATCTTTATCAATGAGTTGTGTTTCACTTCCATTTAATTGTTCAGTGATATCCCGGAGGGGCCGAGAAATTATCCTTAATTGAATGAGCTTTCGTTTTTGATTTTCGATGTCATTCAGAATTGATTTATCTTCATGCTCGCGCAAGCGTTCTTCAATGGTATTCGATGTCTCCGCAACTTCATCGATGATTTGATAATAGTTGTCTAGGATCGACTCCATACAGCGATATAAAAGAAAATCAGACTTTTGCCTTCTAATCTTTCCTTTTGCAAATTCAATTCGGTCCCGAACGCTGTCAAAATATCCTTTGAATCCATTTTGCATGGTAATCAAATAATCCGCTCCCAAGAAAAATGTGACTTGATTTTCATTGAACATGAGCGGTGAAGCACTCTTTAAATCAGTAAATACCACGCTGAAGTAAATATAGTGCGGATATTCCTCCACTTTCGGCCTCCGCTGTTGGATGTAGATGTTCTCAATGCTTATTTTTTCGATATGTAACTTGGTGCACAGCTGTTTGATTGATTCGTGGTCGCTTAAATCATGAATGTTTAACCAATTCACATGGTCTTCATCTAATTCTGCCTCTAGAAAATCTGTGGCAAAGTATCGAATATCATCTGTTTTAATCGAGTAAAAGCAATGATTGTATTTGTAGAGTTCGCACCCGTACTGTTCCATTATTCGGGGATTGTTTTTGTATTAATCGCACATGAATTACATGCCTTCTTACGAAAAAAGAATTTCCATACAAGGAATCCAATCGAAGCAAGGACCAGCATGGAAACAACTAAGGCTTGAATCATAGGTCAATATTATGATTTTTTCATCAAATATTAAAACAAATCCACGCACCCGCATAGGCCATCAATCCAAAAAACAGCACCTGTAGCAGGGGCCATTTCCAAGATTTCGTTTCCCGTTTAACAATCGCGAGGGTAGAAAGGCATTGCATTGCATAAACATAAAACACCATCAAGGAAATTCCTGAACGCAGGGTAAACACTAAGGTCCCGTCTGGATTTTTTTGTTGTTTTAGTTTCGAACTTAGTTTAAAGTCGTTGCCGGAACTTCCGTTTGCATATATTGTTGAGAGTGAGCCTACGAATACTTCGCGTGCAGCAAATGAGGTAATTAAGGCTATTCCGATTTTCCAATCATACCCAATGGGTTTAATCATTGGCTCAATGCCCTTGCCTACAATGCCTATGTACGAATTTTCAAGGAGCACCGAATTTTTCAACCCATCTTGTTCCTCCGTGCTTCCTTGCATGTAGGTGTCTGTGGTCTTCAAGGCTTGAATCGCTGCTCGTCGCTGCTCCCGAGGGCCATAGCTTGCAAGGGCCCAAAGAACGATAGAAATGGCGAGGATTATTCCTCCGGCTTCGGTGGTAAACACCTTGATTTTTTCGAACACGGTCAAGAATATATTTCGCCAAAGCGGGCGTTTAAATTCTGGAATTTCCATGAGGTAATAGGAGCGTTTTTCTTGGTTAATCATCAATTTCATAACCCAAGCAATGAACAATGCCGACACAATTCCCAAGAGGTAAAGACCCAAGAGCACCAGGCCTTGCAGTTGAATAAAGCCCAGTAATTTCATCTTTGGAATCACTAAGCCAATCAGTAGGGTGAATACTGGAATCCGAGCACTACAACTCATTAACGGGGCAACAAAGATGGTAATCAACCGCTCCTTGTAATTGGGGATTCCCCGCGTGGCCATAACTCCTGGAATGGCACAGGCCATGCTGGATAGCAACGGAACTACACTGCGTCCATTAAGCCCGAAGGGGCGCACCAACCGGTCCATGAGAAATACAGCTCTGGCGAGGTACCCGGAATCTTCTAATAAGGCAATAAAGAAAAATAAAATGGCAATTTGAGGTATAAACACCAAGACCCCACTGATTCCTGGGACAATTCCCTCACAAATTAAGGAAGATAAAGGACCATCAGGCAGTGCATCTCTGAGCCAACGCGTTAACCATTCAAATCCAAGTTCAATGGCATCCATTGGAAAGGCGGCAAAGGAGAATACAAACTGGAAAATAACAAATAGAATAGCAGCAAAGATGACATAGCCTGCAATCGGATGGGTGAACCAACGGTCCAAGGGGTGGGTACGAATCGGACCCTCTTTCTCCTGAAGCACGCGGTGTATTATGGATTTCAAATAGGTATTTCTTGCATTGGCTTCAGTTTCTTGCCCTGCTAAATCCGATAACTTTTTAAGGGAGTTGGTTACGATGCTCGGTTCTGCCTTCAGGGCCCCAAGCTGTTCTGAAATAGCCTGCATTAAGCGTTCTTTCCCTAAACCTACCCGAGCATTCATTATGACAATGGGAGTTTGGCTAAATGCAGATTGAAGTTCCGATATATCAATGTTGATGCCTTTTTTTTGGGCGACGTCATACATGTTGATCACCAACACCATGGGGAGCCCGCTGTCAATTAACTGACTAAAAAAGAATAGGCTTCTGGATAAGTTCGAGGCATCGGCGACTAAGATTCCCAACTGAGGTTTGTCTGAATCCGAGGAGTTAAAAAGAAGGTCGTATACCACTTTTTCCTCCTTGTTGGAGGGATAAATACTGTAAACTCCGGGCACATCAATAAGTTCATGCGAAGCGCCGTTGACATGCAGTACTCCACGTTTCTGTTCTACGGTAACGCCGGGGAAATTACCAATTTTTTGCCTCAATCCGGTTAACAGATTAAATACGGTGCTTTTTCCCGTATTTGGATTACCGAAAAGCGCGATTTTCATGCCTGAATACTCAGTTTATCCACAGCAATTTGCTGAGCATCTTCGTTGCGAATAGACAGCAAGGTGTTTTGGTATGAAAAGGCAATCGGTCCCCGAAATGGGGCCTTTAAGAGTAGTGTGACCCTTGTTCCGGGCATAATTCCCATTTCGAGTAATTTGGTCCGAAAGACGTCATCACTGATGCACAGGATATTGGCTTGTTCTCCTACCTTAAGTTCATTGAGTAACATGGTGTAAAAATACCCTAACTATTTTAATTTTTAATACCACAAACAAGGTATTTCCTAACGGATAACGAAGCGTGCTGTTTGACGAGACCGCTGTTCTAACAGTACCTCACGATTCGCGGTCATCTGAACCATCGTGGCTTGGTTATAATGCCTGATGGTGACTAACTCAACCCCTTCGTTGTATTTGCAGGTAAAGGCGGGGGTTAGGTGCTTGATGAGCGTTTCCATATGTACTTTTTCCCCATCTACGAGCACAGAAAAATTCAACGCGGAATTTTGCATGAGATTAATCTTGATTCGCGTAGCGTAAAAAATCTCAAAGATTTTGGCCAAAGCATCTTCGTTAATGAAGGAAAAATCTGATGCACTGATGGTAATCAACAGTTGATTTTTCTTGACAATAAACGATGGAATTAAGTGGTCGCTCCCTCCTTCGGATTGAATTGTAGTTCCAGGTTCTTCCGGGGCCATAAAACTTTTTACATAGAGAGGAATCTGTTTGTTTTGAAGCGGTTTGACCGTTTTTGGGTGAATTACACTCGCTCCGAAGTAGGCCAATTCTATGGCTTCTCGGTATGATATTTTTGATAGCAACTGGGTGTTTTCAAAATATTTCGGGTCCGCGTTCAGCATCCCGGGAACATCCTTCCAAATGGTTACTTCTGTGGCGTTAGTGCAATATGCGAAAATGGCAGCGGAATAATCAGACCCTTCTCTTCCGAGCGTTGTACTGAAACCCTCTGCGGTATGTCCAATAAATCCTTGCGTAATGAAGGTCTTGGTTTGTGGTTCAGATGAGTTTATTCGAGCGGTAATTAGCGCCTCACTTTTCTCCCAATTTACATTGGCTTCCTGATAATGATGGTCTGTTCGGATTAAACGCCGCGCATCTAACCATTCGGACTTTAACCCAAGTTCGAGTAGGTATTCATGAATGAGATAGGAGGAAAGTACTTCTCCCAAGGAAACCACCTGGTCATATTCGTAAGATCCTTGTTCAGCAAGCGGTTTTTCAAATTTATTTTTTAGTTGTTCAAAAATATCGTCGATAAATCGGAAAACCTTAC
>DBCM01000049.1:0-2469 GCA_002293045.1 Flavobacteriales bacterium UBA958
GGTACATTCCCTTGATTTTAAATCCATTGAACCCAGTGCTGAAATTGAATTCTTACTCTGTAACCCGCCATACGACGAGCGAATTACGATAGAAGAAGAGGCGATGTATCAAGAACTTGGCTCTTGGTTAAAGCATAAAATGCAAGGTATACCTGCCTGGATTATCAGCAGCAACGAAGAGGGTTGGAAAGCAATAGGATTGAAACCCAGCAAAAAATACGACGTTTTTAATGGGGACCTGCGTTGCAGTTTTCGCCGGTACGACACCTTTGCGGGAAGCAAGGCGGCTGCACAAGAAAACGAAACTAAAAAAGCGTAAGGTCTCTTACGCTTTTTGAATAATTATCGATTTTATCCAATGTGCTTAACGCTGGTCTAGCGGAACATAGTCCCGTTTTGTTGCACCCGTGTAAATTTGACGAGGACGTCCGATGGGCTCTTTGTTCTCCGTCATTTCTTTCCACTGAGCAATCCATCCTGGAAGTCGACCAAGGGCAAACATTACGGTAAACATCTCAGTTGGAATTCCAAGCGCCTTGTAAATAATTCCTGAATAGAAATCTACATTTGGATATAGGTTTCTTGCTTTGAAATATTCATCCTCCAACGCCACTTGCTCTAATTTTTTCGCAATATCAAGCAGGGGATCGTTCACTCCTAATTTATTAAGCACCTCATCGCAGGCCTTTTTGATAATAGTAGCTCTCGGATCAAAATTCTTGTATACGCGGTGACCAAAGCCCATTAAACGGAAGGGATCTTCTTTATCCTTAGCCTTGGCAACCCACTTATCCACATTTCCTCCGTCATTCGAAATCTGTTCAAGCATCTCAATAACCTCTTGATTGGCTCCACCATGCAACGGGCCCCATAAGGCAGAAATTCCCGACGAAACAGCTGAGTACAAATTGGCATTTGCTGAACCAACGAGTCGTACGGTAGATGTGGAACAATTTTGCTCATGGTCTGCATGAAGAATCAACAGGGTATTTAACGCAGAAACGACTACCGGGTCTACCTCGTAATTTTCGGTAGGCATGGCAAACATCATGTACATAAAATTGCTCACGTAGTCGTAATGATTCTTCGGATACATGAAGGGGTGGCGAATCGAATTTTTGTATGACCAAGCAGCCAATGTGGGTAATTTTGCGATCAATCGCTGCGCCGTAAGGTTTTTCGCCTCAGCGCTTCGATTCGGGTCTAATGATTCAGGGTAAAATGTAGACAACGAACAAATCATGGAAGACAATACACCCATCGGATGCGCTTTGGCCGGATATGCTTCGAAAAATCGTTTCATATCTTCATGAACCAAGGTGTGCTTCTTAATACTATTTTCAAAGTCTTCTAGCTCTACGGCAGAAGGTAATTCCCCGTAAATAAGTAAATAAGATACCTCCAAGAAAGAGGCATGTTCAGCCAATTGTTCAATCGGATAACCGCGATAATGCAAGATTCCTTCCTCGCCTTCCAAAAAGGTAATAGCGCTTTTAGTTGCACCAGTATTTTTATAGCCGCTGTCTAAGGTTATGTACCCGGTAAGGTCTCTCAATTTTGAAATGTCGATTGCTTTTTCATTCTCGGTACCAACAATTACCGGCAATTCATATACCTTCCCGTTTAATTCAATTTTCGCAATTTCGCTCATGGTGTGTTAAAGTGTTTCTAGTAAATTTTCCGCCTAATATACTAAACAAAATCAAGTTTAAGATTAGAATACTTTAAAATCTTAAACAATTTTTCGAGGCGTATAATCCAGCGCGGTTACAGGTTCTTTAAAATGTACTCGTACATCATTGAAAACAAGTGATTTCGAGTATTTCCGCCGTATATCCCGTGGTTCTTATTTGGATAAGCGAAAAAATCAAATTGCTTGTTTGCTTTGACCAAGGCCGTAATCATATCTGTACTGTTCTGAAAATGTACATTGTCGTCGGCCATTCCATGTACCAGAAGAAATTTTCCCTTCAATTTATCCACGTGATTAATCGGTGAATTAGTATCATAACCGGTAGGATTTTCTTGAGGCGTGCGCATGAATCGTTCCGTGTAAATGTTATCATAGTACCTCCAATTCGTAACGGGAGCTACAGCAATTCCCATTTTAAATACATCTGCGCCTTTCGTCATGGCCAAGGAAGACATAAAGCCACCGTAACTCCAACCCATAATTCCCACGCGATTTGCATCAACATATGGAAGGGTTTGAAAATATTTTGCCGTGCCAATAAAATCTTCAACTTCCAATTTACCTAACTGAAGGTATGTTGCTTTCTTAAAAGCCGCCCCACGGTATTGGGTCCCCCGAGGATCCACACTCACCACAATGTATCCCTTTGAAGCCAATAACTGGTGAAACATAAAATCATTACCATCCCATTGGTTGGTTACTTCGTTATGCCCAGGCCCACCGTAGACATTCATGTATACCGGGTATTTATTAGATTCATTGAAATTCGAAGGAAA
>DBCM01000049.1:2579-6464 GCA_002293045.1 Flavobacteriales bacterium UBA958
AACGCCGAATTATCTTCCATTGTTTTCACTATAGATCCATCGCCTTTATACAAGACAAATACGGGTGGCGTATTCCCATTAGAATAAGAACCTACGTAATATTTCATGCCTTGAGTAAATGATGCCTCCATCCATCCTTCCGCCGGTGAAAGTTCGTCGATATAACTTGTAGATAAATTTAATCTACAAAGTACTTTTGAAATGCCCCCTTGACTTGACCGCGTATAATAAAAATATGAGCCATCTTGACTTGGACCGCACACATCAATGATATCCAGCTCACCGGTAGTAATGGTCTTTACCGTACCAGCATAATCTAATGTATATAGTTGATTGTATCCAGATTTTTCAGATGCAAAGAAAAAACCATTTCCGTTGGGCAAAAAATGCAAGGATTCATTCACATCCACATAGGTATTGCTAAAGTCTGTATACAAGACCTGTTGAACTGGTTTTTTTCCTACCGTAAAATCTACCAAGTGATAGCGCAAGCTGTCTTGGTGACGGTTCATGGTTTGTAATAAAAGGCGATTAGAAACATTAGACCATTGAATTCTTGGAATGTATTCATAGCTCCCAAGCGTTATCGGGTTTATTTTTTGAGGCTTGGAAACCGCCACCCAATGAGCGGTAACTTTGGAATTATCCTCCCCTGCTTTAGGGTATTTATATTCGAATCGATCCGGGTATAATTCGCCGTACATATCGATTCCAAATTCTTTTACTTTCTTCTCTACAAACTTTAAAAACGCAATATACTTGGAGTCTGGGGACCAACTGTAGGCTTTAGTAATAGAGAATTCCTCTTCATAAACCCAATCCGTCGTACCGTTAATTACTTTGTTGCGTTTTCCATCGGTGGTGATGGGACTTATTTTCTTAGTGGCAAGGTCCTTTACATACAGGTCGTTCTTATAAATAAAAGACACCTTTTTTCCATCGGGAGAATATTCAGCTAAGGTTTGTGGGCTATGTTCCTCAGCCAAGGCCTCGAGAAGCTTGGTATCCAAATCATATAAAAAATAGACGGCATTGTAGCTTCTTCTGTAGATCGGAGTAATTGAAGTCATGATAAGGACCTTACGTTCTGATTGATCAAAGCTGTACTCTTCGATAACCACCTGTTTTCCTTTAAACGTTAGGGATTTTGCATCTATCAATACGGTTGGGGCTTCATTGGGCTTGGAAATATAGGCAAGCACTACGTTGCCTTGTTCATCCAATTGGGTATAGCGATCGCCGTCTTTCAGGGTATTAAAACCATCCACCCCTTGCGTGCGGTATTCATATTTTTTCCAGATTTTTTCCACGCTAATTTCTTGCGCAAACGTTACTGAAAAGACCAATAAAAATAAGGAGATGTGTGCGTATTTCATAGATTTTAATTTGCTGCGAATTTAACATATTTCCGCTGATTGTTGAAATTAACAAAATGGTAACCTTTCGTCCCTACCCTATATTAGAAAAAACCCCTTATTTTTGTGATATAAATTAATGTTATGAAACTACTGTTTACGCTTTTAACCCTTTCAATCACTACGCTATCGTTCAGTCAAACGAATTGTGGCGAATTATTCATCTCAGAATATGTGGAGGGATGGTCGAACAATAAAGCCCTTGAGATATACAATCCAACGAATCAGGCCATTAATTTGAATGGCTATTTCGTAGTACGATATTCGAATGGATCAAGCACAGCTACTGTTGCCAATGCCGTTCAATTAAGCGGAACAGTGCAGGCACATGACGTGTATGTTGCTGTGTTAGAAAAATTGGATACTGCCGGTACCGGACAAGAAGCTCCAATTTGGGATTCCTTGCAAGTACGTGCAGACGGATTCTACAGCCCCGTGTACAACACATCGAATGCGTTTTATTGGAACGGTAACGATGCCGTTGTTTTGGCGAAAGGAACACTTCCTGCAAATGCATCTACAGTAATTAGCCCAGCAAATGTTCCCGGATTTGCGTTAGTAGATATTTTTGGCAAAATCGGTGAAAACCCTGCGAATCAAACGGGTTCTTCTGCTGGAAATGATGGTGCATGGACCACAGTTTTTCCGTTCAATAATGGTCAAGGAGAATACGCTACAAAAGATCATTCCATGATCCGCAAGGCAAGCATTCAGAAAGGAGTAATAACCCAAGTTGCATTTTTTGATCCCCTGTTAGAGTGGGACACCATCCCTGCTGTCATTGTTAGATTGGATATGAATGGTGATACTGTTTTTAGTCAAAGCGGCAACCCAATCCTTGACGGGAATTGGAATTCACTCGGATCGCACGATTGTCAATGCAATCCGGCTTCTGTAAACGACATGGATGAGTTAGCCTACTCCATCTACCCTAACCCATCTTCAGGTACATTATACATCAAAAATGCGGGTAACATTAAGCGTTTTCAAGTACTCAATGCCTTCGGTCAAGTATTGTCCAACAGGGATGTTCATAATCAGGAGCTGATCATCTTCCAAATTGAAGCAGCACGCGGTGTATATTTTGTAAACATCACCACAAAAGATGGTAAATCAGAGATTCGAAAAGTAATCATTCGATAAGTAATTCCCGCTTCGGCGGGATTTTTTTTCTATGAAACATTCATTCTTCCTTAGCTTATTTTTTGGGATTATTTGTTCTATAACCTATGGACAAACTACCAAAGCCCGCATTACAGGTGTAATTACTGAAGGTTCTTCAAGTCAAACCGTTAGTGGAGCAAAAATTGAATTAAAATCGCTCACGAGCAGTGCTGTGGTAAATCGCTTGTTGTCAGAATCCAACGGTTCGTATGAAATCAAGGATGTGCCTTTCGGAAATTACCGATTTACAGTAACCCTTATTTCTTTTGACACCATTGTTAAGGAGGTGAAAATATCCAAATCGGAGCATGTGGTCAACTTAAGCATGTCTGGCAGTCTCGAATTTGATGAAGTACGCGTGATCGGAAACATTGTGAAGGACGGACCTGTCCCCATTGCCGTGACTAAGATCAGTGCGCAAAAAATTCAAGAGGAACTGGGCTCACGAGATTTACCGATGTTGCTCAACGGAACGGCGGGGGTTTATGCCACCCAGTCTGGTGGTGGGGATGGTGATGCGCGAATCAATGTTCGTGGGTTCGACCAGCGCAATGTGGGGGTAATGATCGACGGGGTGCCGGTGAACGATATGGAAAACGGATGGGTATATTGGTCGAATTGGTTCGGATTGGACGCAATTACCGCAACGATGCAAGTGCAACGAGGACTTGGTGCCACCAAAATCGCGATGCCCTCGATTGGTGGAACGATTAATATTATTACGCAAGGGATTGGGAATAAAAAAGGCGGAAGTTTGAAGCAAGAATATGGCACTGGAAATCTAATGCGCACCTCGATTGCCTACAATACAGGAATTCTGAAAGGAGGTTGGGGGCTGACCGCAGCAGCCAGTTACAAGCAAGCCGCAGGTTGGGTAGATGGCACTCCCAGTCAGGGATTGTTTGGCTACCTGAAAATCTCGAAACAATTCAATAAACATTTAATTACCCTCTCAGGATTTTCCGCTCCGCAACAACACGGACAGCGTTCGTTTCGTCAACCCATCCAATATTGGAGTGAAGATCAAGCAAAAGAACTTGGAGTAACGTTAGATACAAATTCCTTTTTAACAGACCTCGGGCTACAATACAACCAACACTGGGGATATCGTACAGTAGATGGTAAGAAGGAAATTCTGAACGAACGGTTGAATTACTACAACAAACCTCAAATTACCCTTAAAGATTTTTGGAAGGTCAACAAAAAACTCTCCATCTCCAACCTCGCGTACTTATCTATCGGTCGCGGTGGAGGAACTGCGATTTACAATTCTTCGGCCATTATCAGAGATTCAAACATGAACATA
>DBCM01000074.1 GCA_002293045.1 Flavobacteriales bacterium UBA958
TTTCGATTAGACGAAGAAAATGCATTGGAAGCACGGGAAGATTTGCAAGCCTTACAACTGAAATACTCGGTTGCCCTGGACTGCATTAATCGCCTGTCACCAGCCTACCGAACGGTTTTCAACCTGTATGTCTTTGAGGAATATTCTCATAAAGAAATTGCAGAAATCCTCGGAATCAGTGAAGGAACGTCAAAATCCAATTTAGCGAAAGCCAGAATGAATGTTCAAAAAATGCTAGAAACAACGTATAAAAAGATCCCACAGTGATGGATAAATTAGATCAACTATTTAAAAACGCCATGGATTCACAGGCGGAACCCTATGATCCAGCAGCTTGGGAGTCAATTTCGAAACGCCTCGATAAGCAGCTCCCTCCAAAATCTAATCCTTTCAAAAAATGGGGCCTACCGGGTGCCGCTTTAGTGATTGGAATCTCTCTTGCTACGTGGTATTCTATGGACTCTTCCAAGCCTGCATCTGCTCCTATTTCTCCTAAAGTAGCTACTGTAGAGCCCTCTAAAAAAGAGGTGACCCCCAAAGAAAACCCTGTGAAAAAGACGCAAGAGCAACCCAAGATTGCCTTGCAACAGGAAACAAATGCCCCCCTTCCTACGCCGAATGAGTTAATCAATACGGATTCGGAAGAACCGGTTGCGGTCCATGAAATCCCGTCCTTGAAGCAGTCACCAGTAGAGGAGCTCCCATCCAAATCGCTGGAACCCCTTACTTCCCAAAAACCAAAGGAATTATTCACATTTAATCCCATTGTTTTACCCACATGTGCCAGCACATCCGCGGAAATAAAAAACACCAATGGATTTGAGGTTACCTTGAAAACCGATCAAATAACACGTTCGATCCCAGCAAACAGTTCTTTGAATATGGAATTGGGCGCCGGAAACATCGAAATTATAGACCCAACTACAGGGGTGATTCTTCAATCGAATGTGCTTACTGGCCCCAAAGGAGACCTCGTTATCGATGAGATGATTTATGAAAACGGACTGCCTGTTCAAGGAATTCACGTGAAGTCTGATGCAAATGTACGTGCTGTAACTTATGGAAAACAGCGCAGCGAATTATCCACAAAGGATTTGACCTTGCATATATTTGAAAAGGGTTCAACCTCTGTACAAATAAGCCTCGCGGATGAGCGTGGTTGTACTGCGGAAATCAATGGCGTTATTTATGTATCCGAGGAATATAACCTACTGGCCGTTAATGCGTTTGAGCCTACTTCTCAAGACGCTCGTAAAAACACGTTTATGCCTTATGCGTTAACGCAACGAGCAACCCCTTTTCGTATGATTATTCTTGATCCAAACGATGGAGGCATTGTGTTTGAAAGTACAGATGCTACCTTACCGTGGGATGGGATTGACCGTCGATTTGGAAAGATGGGAGATACCAACAAAGCATATGTGTGGAAAGTTACCCTATCGGAAGCCAAAGCGGGAGAAAAATCAGAGTACATGGGCACTGTGGTGCGGATGTAAGAAATAACGCAAAGAAATGTTAAGTAAGGATTATTCTTAGGGATAATCCTTATTTTTGTTTAATCGCCTTGGCGAGATTCAATATGCAAGTGATTAAACGCCTTCCAACTCAATTAGCCAATCAAATTGCCGCAGGTGAAGTGGTTCAACGTCCGGCTTCGGTAGTGAAAGAGCTCATGGAAAATTCAATCGATGCCGGAGCTACTGAGATTTCACTGACGATTAAAGATGGAGGACGCACCCTCATATCCATACAAGATAATGGAAGTGGAATGAATTCTGAAGATGCGCTGTTGTGTTTTGAGCGGCATGCGACCAGTAAAATCACTGCCATTAACGACCTTTTCAACTTAAATACCATGGGGTTTCGCGGCGAAGCGTTGGCTTCCATTGCTGCGGTTGCACATGTTTCCTTAAAAACAAAAAGAGCGGAAGACATTACGGGTTTTCATATTAGAGTAGAAGGAGGAACCTTCATGCAAAACGAGGAAGTTGTTTGCTCAAAGGGCACCTTAATTGAAGTGAAAAACTTGTTTTTCAATGTGCCAGCTCGCCGTAACTTTTTAAAATCAGACAGCATTGAATTTAACCATATTGAAGACGCCTTTCTTTATGTTGCAATTGCTCATCCCGAGGTTAATTTCATTTTGCATCATAACAATCAGGCCATTTACAACCTCAGTGCGTCTAATCTAAAACGCCGTGTTACGGATGTTCTCGGAAAAAATGCGGGCGACCGGGTATTCCCTATTGAATCGGAAACGGATATTGTTAAAGTAACTGGTTTTATAGGCAAACCAGAAACCGCAAAAAAAACCCGAGGGAGCCAGTTCTTTTTTGTAAATAAGCGGTTTTTTAAAAGTTCATATTTTAATCATGCCGTTTTGAAAGCATTTGAAGGCTTGATTCCAGAGAAAACACATCCAACCTATTTTATTTTCCTGGAGGTAGACCCAACGAAAATTGATGTAAATATTCATCCTACGAAAACAGAAATAAAATTTGAAGAAGAACGGTTCATTTATTCGATTTTACTCAGTACCATTCGTCAATCTCTTGGAATGTTTAACCTCATGCCTAGCTTGGATTTTGAACTAGAAACTGCGTTTGATCTTCCTGCAGGCTTTAGAAAACAGCCTATTATTGAGCCTACGATTCAAGTAGACCCAACGTTTAATCCATTCAAACCACAACAGCAAGGGAGTAAATCGAATGGGTTCTCAAAGGGAATTAACGAGCAAGGCTTTGGAACGTCTAAATCCACAGAGGAAGATTGGAAATCTTTTTATGCAATCCAGGAAACTCCGGAGAATATACAACAAGAATTGCCCGGAATTGAGGGGATAAATACGGCCGCAGACCTGCTGCTTATTGGCCGTTACATCTTTACTCCGATAAAAACCGGGGTTATGGTGATTGATTCTAAACGAGCCATTGAACGCATCTTGTATGATGAATGCATTGAAGCCTTTGTAAAGCACCCTCTCAATCAACAGATGCTTTTGTTTCCGATAGAAAAGCCCCTGGAAAAACATGAACAGCGGATCGTTTCAAACCATTTAAAGACCTTCGAACAGCTTGGATTCAATATGGTCTTAGAGGACTCGATACTGCGCATTATGGGTGCACCAGAAATATTACATGAAAACGGAGTCATTCAATGCGTAGATGAATTGATGGAACGCGTAAGTTACAGTGAACAACATAAGGAGGACGTAGCACATGCACTGGTCGTGCAAATGGTGAATAATGCGGCGAAATACCACCGAATTGGAAATAAGCAAGAAGCGGAATTACAAATCCAACGTTTGTTTAGCTGTACCTCCCACACCTTGAGTCCATCAAATGAACCCATCTTGCAGATTCTCACGTTTGAACAGTTAAACCAATTGATAAAATAACTACATGTTAAACAACATACCTCAGGTTACAAAGAATTTATTGCTACTGAATGTTTTAGTGTTCATTCTTACCCTAATTCTTGGGAGCAAGGGGGTGGATTTGAATCAATTACTAAGCACGCATGCCATCGGTTCTCCCTTATTTCAACCCTATCAAGTGGTTACCCATATGTTTGCACATGCTGGATTTTTTCATTTGTTAATGAACATGTGGCTTTTTGTCATGCTTGGGGGATACTTAGAGCG
>DBCM01000008.1 GCA_002293045.1 Flavobacteriales bacterium UBA958
GTTGAAAAGCACATTGGGATTTCTAAAGAGTACAATATTTTTGAATTAAATAATGCAGTTGGAGCAAGGGATATGGTTAAAGCCCTTAAAATTGTTAAGTACTTCGAGGCCAATCCGAAGGCTGGTGAATTGGTCCCCGTAATTGGGATTCTGTTTAAGTTTTTCTCCCAGTTGATGCGAATTCATTTCATTCAAGACAAGAGCAGGGAGGGAATCGCAAAGGCAATCAATGTGCATGCCTTCGTTGCCGGTGAACTCATGAATAGCAGGAATCATTATAATCCCAAAAAAGTCGCTGAAAATATTGAGCTGCTGTATCAATATGATTTAAAATCTAAAGGAGTGGGCAGTACGAGCGAGGTAAGTGATACCTTGCTGCGAGAATTGGTTATTCAATTAATTGCCTAAGATGTTTTACCTACCTAATCTTTTACCTTCAGCAGAAACCGTTTTACTAACCGAAGAAGAATCTTCGCATTGCATTCGTGTGTTGAGAAAACAACCGGGTGATGAAATTCAGGTTTTGGATGGGAAGGGTGGGCTATATACTGCAGTCATACTCGATGCGCATCACAAAAAATGCACAGCCAAGGTGCTTAATTATTGCTTTGAGGAACCTACCGTTTCGGTTCATTTGGCGGTTGCACCAACAAAGAATATGGACCGTATAGAATGGCTGGTGGAAAAAGGAACCGAATTGGGATGCACCCAGTTCACATTTATTTTAACCAAACGTTCAGAGCGCATCAAGGTGAATATGGAGCGTCTTCATAAAATTGCGGTATCCGCTATGAAACAGTCGAAACGCGTGTATTTACCCGATTTGGAAGGACCCATTTCGTTGAGCGAGTTTTTGACGAAATATCCTGGGGGATGGGTAGCACATTGTGATGGTGACGTACCTCGCGGCCAGGTTGACGCAAGTGAACCCTTTCGAATGCTGATTGGTCCAGAAGGAGATTTTACACCGGATGAGGTTAACGCGACCTTGAAGGCAAGCTATCGACCAGTAACCCTGGGGGAGGCAAGACTTCGGACTGAAACGGCAGCCCTTAAATCAATTATTATCCTTGAGGGCTTAACGGTACATGGGTAATGTTTCCTTCAGAAACTAAAGGTTCTAAGTGCATTTTCAGGTAAACCTGAATCAAGGCAATTACATCCTTTTCACAGTACACTGCAATGCGTTCTAAATCCTTGTCTTCGTAATATACACGAGCTACATCGGCCCCAGTAATATCATCTTTTGGCGTAGGAATCCCAAACACATGACACAACAGCGCTAACCCCGTGTATGCTTTGTAATCTCCGAATTTCCAAAGCTCCATGGTGTCTAAGTGACGGATTTCCCAAGGTTTTTTACCCGCTATATCTAGGGCTAAAGGAAGTGATATCCCATTAATCAACATTCTTCTACAGATATATGGAAAGTCAAATTCTTTCGCATTATGTCCACACAAGATGGCGTTTTTGTAATGGTCGTCTAACAAGCGTTTGAATTGACTTAGTAGCGTGTGCTCGTCGTCATGCGCAAATGATTTAACTCGAATCGTTCTTCCTGTGCTGCTGTCTTTTACCATGCCCACAGAAATGCAAATTATTTTTCCGAATTCAGATTGAATCCCCCCCAGGTCTTTGTAGACCAATTCTCCCGGTTTTTCTTCGGTGATTTTCATCCGATTTTTCCCCTCGAATAAGGTTCGTGCAGCTTCATCAAGGTCCTGATAGTGGTACGTTTGTGGTACCGTTTCAATATCCAAAAAGAGGATTTTTTCAATATGTATTGCGTCCATTACGAAAGTGAATTTAATTGCGAATTACGATTAATTATTGGAATTTTGTGCCATGTCTGAACAATTAATTATCAGCGGCGGCGAAAAAAACGATAAATACCAAACCTTATTGCAGCAATTGCCTGCCTTAATGGATGAGCGGGTGGATAACGTAGCCAACATGTCCAACTTGGTGGCGGCCTTGAAACAAACCTTTGGTTTTTTTTGGGTTGGATTTTATCGGGTACAGGCCGATGAATTAGTATTGGGGCCGTTTCAGGGACCCATCGCGTGCACGCGAATTAAAAAAGGACAGGGCGTTTGTGGGGCAACATGGGTAGAAGAACGAACGTTCGTCGTGCCGAATGTTCATGAATTTCCAGGGCATATTGCATGCAGTGATCAATCCAAGAGCGAGATTGTTGTTCCCCTGTTTAAAGCGGGAGTGCTTGTTGCGGTGCTTGATGTGGATAGTGATGAATTTGCTACCTTTGACGAGGTCGACAAAATTCAGCTAGAAAAAATCCTCGAATGGTTCAGCGCATATTATTAGGAAGTTCTCTGCTCTTGTTATTTGCTTGTGCTCAAGTAGGGACACTCAGTGGTGGTGGTCGCGATGTAAAAGCCCCACAGATAATATCAAGCACGCCAAACATGGGGGCATTGAATACCAATCCCACACTCATTCGCTTGCAGTTCGATGAGTATATAGAATTAAAAAATCCCATAGAAACATTTCGTCTTGAACCTGCAGATGCAAAAATCACAGTCGTTTTGGCAAAAAAAACAGTGTTAGTTACGCTGAAAGGGGACTTGAATCCCAATACCACATACAGTTTATACATTGACGGCGGAGTAAAAGATATTTCAGAAGGCAATGACTCGGTTTATCAGTTTGTTTTTGCAACGGGTTCAACCTTAGATTCTACAAAACAAGTCTACCGAATTGGGGATGCTTATTCAAAGAAATCCATGACCGGTGTTACGATTGGGTTATATGCTTCAGATACCAGTGCAAAGCCCCGTTACTTAACAAAAAGCAACGCCGAAGGATGGGCGAGTTTGGCGTATTTGCCGGTGGATTCATTTTATGTGAAAGCCTTTTTGGATTTAAATCGAAACGGATTAATCGATGTGAATGAACCGCAAGACCTTCGTTTTAAGGCTAGTATTCCATCAAATGATTCTATTCCACTCTTACTTTCAAAACCCCGTGAATTAAATCGGATGCACTCGTTTAAAGTGTTGCCTCCAAGAATGTTAACAGGGCACCTCCCAGAAGAGATTGCCATGAGTGATGTGCGCGTTAATGGCCAGCGAGCCCCTTTGATTCGTGTAGGTAGGGATTCAATAGCGATTAGCATCAGTCAATTCGAACCCGGAGCTGTAGTGGTTTCTACCCCATTAGATTCGGTTTCGGTGTTGTATACCGAAAAGGAAAAAGCCACCCCCCTGAAGTTTCAAGTTACTCAGCCCTGCGTGGGTCCGTCGATTATGCTCTCCGGAAATGCTTTTTTTGATTCCCTGATTGACCTGAATTCCATGTATTTGCTGCGTGCTGATTCAAGCAAAGTGCCCATTACTTCGGCATTGGTGGATGGAAACCGAATTCAACTTGTTCCAAAATCTTGGGCTCCAGGCAAATTAAAGTTAATCATAGGTCCAAATGCCATTCAAGGACTTAACGGTACGAAGGTACCTGCAACCACTCTTGACCTGGTTTGTTTAGGTGAGGATGAATTGGGTTCCTTGATGGTGACCTTTAAAAATAATCCGTCGGGTAAACTGCTGTTATTGGAAAAGGATGGAAAAACAGTAGCTACCTCGTATTATTTACCGGGTGCAAAAAATCAAGATTCCTTTGAGCGCTTGGTGCCTGGTGAATACCACGTGGTGTTGATAGATGATCTCAATGGAAATGGCGTTTGGGATGCCATTCGTCCAGAAACAAAGGAGGCTGCGGAACCGGTTCAACGCTACACTAAAATCCCAAAAGTGCGCGCCAATTGGGAGGTAGAAGTTAGCTTGGAGTAATCCCAAGTTTAGTTTTCAACAACGGGAATTTGACCTAAAAAACTTAGTACCTTTAAGGTTCGCAAATCTCACCAGTATGTACTTAATTTTTGATACGGAAACCACCGGTTTACCGCGTAATTTCAAGGCCCCTATTACGGATACGGACAACTGGCCTCGCGTGGTTCAATTAGCTTGGCAAGTGCATGATGAATCCGGTAAGTTAATAAAGCATAACGCCGCGATTATTAAACCAAATGGGTATACGATCCCGTTTGATTCGGAAAAAGTCCATGGAATTTCTACGGCCTTAGCGAACTATGTTGGACGAGAACTCGATGAGGTAATCGCTGAATTCTTGTATGACCTAAAGCAAGCCAAGTTCATCGTTGGACATAACTTGAAATTTGATGTCAATGTAATGGGGTGTGAGTTTGTGCGCATGGACATGGAATCCCCCTTAGAATCTATGCCGGTGTTAGATACGTGCACGGAGGATAGTGCCACACTCGTCCAATTGACCGGTGGTAAGGGCGGGCGGTTTAAATTACCAACGCTCACTGAATTGTATGGATTTTTATTTAATGAGTCATTCAATGAAGCCCATAATGCTACAGCGGATGTGGAAGCAACTACGCGTTGTTTTCTTGAATTAATTCGGCGCGGTCATTATTCCCCCGAACGCCTTCAAACGGATGAAGGATATGGCTTGCGGTTTAAGGAGGCAAATCCAAACACCATTGCCTTGGTCGGACTTGAGCATCAAAACCTCAAAGAGGCCAGTAAAGCCTTAAAGCAATCCGATAAAACGCAGCGTACAGACACGACGGAATTGCCCGTTGAATTAGAAGATGCTCCGTTTACCCATTTGCATGTCCATTCACAATTCACCTTGTTGCAATCTACGGCTGAAATTAAATCACTGATTAACAAAGCCATCGAATTAGATTTACCAGCCTTGGCCTTAACGGACAATGGAAACATGATGGCCGCCTTTCAATTTGAAAAGGTATTGAGTGACCATAATGCAAAAATAATGCAGGAGAAAGCGGAAGCTGAAGAGAATGGTTCACCCTTTACAAAACGACCTATACTTCCAATTATTGGCTGCGAATTTAATGTATGCGTTGATCATAAAAATCGAGACACCAAGGACGTAGGGTACAAAATGGTGTTCTTGGCAAAAAATAAAAACGGATATCAAAACCTGATAAAATTATCGTCCCTCGCCTATACCAACGGATTCTATTACCTTCCGAGAATTGATAAAGCCTTGGTGGAACAATATTCCAACGACTTAATTGTATTATCCGGTGGACTTGATGGTGAAATTACGTCCCTCATCTTGAATGTAGGCGAAGCACAAGCAGAAAGCGCCTTGTTGTGGTGGAAATCTGTGTTTAATGAAGACTTCTACTTGGAAATCAATCGACATCAATTAGAGGCGGAAGACCATGCAAATGAGGTGTTAGTTCGTTTTTCGAAGGCGCACGACGTGAAATTAGTGGCTACAAACAACAGTTATTACGTGAACCAAGGCGATGCTAATGCGCACGATGTCTTGTTGTGTGTACGTGATGGTGAGTTGATGTCTACTCCCATTGGTCGCGGAAGAGGGTACCGACACGGGTTTGAAAATGATGAGTTTTATTTCAAGTCCCCTGAACAAATGAAGCGCTTGTTCTCAGATTTGCCGGAGGCTATATTAACGATTTCCGAGATCATAGAGAAATGCGAAGCCTATACCTTGTCGCGCGATGTACTACTTCCAAAATTCGAAATCCCAGAAGAATTTATTGATCCAAGTGATGAAATAAACGGCACAAAAAATGGTGAAAATGGCTTTTTAAAGCACTTAACCTATCAGGGCGCGTTAAAGCGCTATGGCGAAATCAGTGAGGAACTTAAAGAACGCTTAGATTTTGAGTTAAAAACTATTGAAAATACGGGGTATCCAGGGTACTTCCTAATTGTCCAAGATTTCTGTAATGCGGCTCGCGAGATGGGGGTTTCTGTGGGTCCAGGACGGGGATCTGCCGCGGGATCTGCCGTAGCATATTGTACAGGGATAACCAATGTAGATCCGATTAAGTATGACCTCCTCTTTGAGCGTTTCTTAAACCCGGATCGGATTTCAATGCCCGATATTGATATCGATTTTGATGATGAAGGAAGGGGAAGAGTTATTGATTATGTAATCAATAAATACGGCGCAAATCAAGTGGCGCAAATCATTACCTATGGTACCATGGGGGCAAAATCAGCCATTAGAGATACCGCACGGGTGTTGGATTTACCCCTGCCAGAAGCAGATCGTTTGGCGAAATTAGTACCAGATATTTCACTCAAGAAGTTATTCGAATTAGAAGATCCCGCCTTGGCTGATGCCTTGAAAAATAATCAGGAAGCATTGAATAATGCCAAGGAGTTGCGTAAAATATTTCAAGGAAACGGTCCTGCTTCCGATGTGTTGCGACAGGCAAAGGCTATCGAAGGATCCGTTAGAAACACAGGAACCCACGCCTGCGGCGTGATTATTACACCTGCCGACATTACGAATTTCGTTCCCGTGGCCACCGCAAAGGATTCTGTCATGGTGTGCACCCAATTTGACAACTCCGTAGCAGAATCTGCAGGCTTGCTTAAAATGGATTTCCTGGGCTTGAAAACCCTTACCTTAATCAAAGATGCGGTACGAATCATCAAGGAGAATCGGGGGATAGAACTTGACCCGGATCAATTCCCAACGGATGATGAGCTCACCTATAAGCTCTTTCAACGCGGTGAAACGGTAGGTATATTCCAATATGAATCTCCCGGAATGCAAAAATACATGCGGGAATTGAAACCTACTGCCTTTGCCGACCTTATTGCGATGAATGCCCTGTATCGTCCGGGTCCTTTGGAGTATATTCCGTCCTATATTAAACGGAAGCACGGCGAAGAGCCCATTGTGTACGATTTAGATGATTGTGAAGGTCATTTAAAAGAAACTTACGGAATTACAGTATATCAGGAGCAAGTGATGTTGCTTTCTCAGAAGTTGGCGGATTTTACCAAAGGTGAGGCCGATACCCTGAGAAAAGCGATGGGAAAAAAGGACCGTAAAGTACTGGATAAAATGCGTCCGGTTTTTATAGAGCGTGGAAATGCGAAAGGTCATGCTAACGATAAATTGGAGAAAATTTGGAAAGATTGGGAGGCCTTTGCTTCTTATGCATTCAATAAATCGCATTCTACGTGTTATGCGTGGGTAGCTTATCAAACGGCCTATCTTAAAGCAAATTACCCGGCCGAATATATGGCTGCAGTGTTGAGTAATAACATGAGCGACATCAAGCAAGTAACGTTCTTTATGGAAGAATGTCGCCGCATGGGCGTGAATGTGTTGGGGCCGGATGTGAATGAATCACGACTGAATTTTACCGTGAATGCGAACGGGGACATTCGTTTTGGTTTGGGAGCCATTCGTGGGATTGGTGAAGGACCAGTAGAGGCGATTATTCAAGGACGAGCAGAGGGAAGATACACGAGTATTTTTGATTTCAGTCGGCGGGTAAATTTTAAAGCCATCAACCGAACAGCCATGCAAAATTTAGTGTATGCGGGTGGATTTGATTCCTTCAGTGAATTGCATCGGGCACAATATTTTATGGAAGAAGGTGCAAATCGCTTATTTTTAGATCACATCATTCGGTACGGTACCTCTTTTCAAGAAAACAAAGATTCAAACCAGCACGACCTCTTTGGTGAGGGTTCTGGATTTGATGTGGTGGAACCGAAAGTTCC
>DBCM01000164.1:0-6206 GCA_002293045.1 Flavobacteriales bacterium UBA958
TATTGTAAACCTTAGTTCTTGATGAATAAATATCCAGTTTCAACGTCTTCACCATTGTTGAATTTATCAAAAACGAAGAAGTAAGTTCCGTCCGGAAGAAGTTCGCCTCCGAGTGTCGAAACATTTGCTTTTCCAACAAATTCATTGGTGTAGAATTCCTTGTGATAAACTTCCGTACCAAAACGATTGTAGATTTTCAAATGATTGTTTTCAAAGTAATCCGCTCCGGTAATGGTCCACGTATCATTTTTGCCATCACCATTCGGGGAAATACCTTCCGGGAAACTTAAAATACAGTAGGATTGCGTTGGCGCTGGATCACAGGGGTCTAATGGGTCGCTTCCTTGATTTACTTCAGCGCCATCATTCACGCCGTCTCCGTCGGTATCCGGATTGAAAACATCGGTTAATAGATTAATTTCTATCCCGTTACTTAGGCCATCCGAATCACAATCTGCATTATTGTAGGTATCGCCTATAGGTAAGGTAATGCTGGCTGCATTAAAGCTGCATGGATTGGTTACTTCGGTGTTATCTGTTACCTCAGTAGCATTTATTACTCCGTCCTGATCGCAATCCCAAGCATTCCAAGCGGCGCTTGGAGGTACAGTTTGACTTGAGGCAAGGTATTCGCAACCATTCTGTGGGTTCGTTCCATCGGTCCCCTCTGCCGCATTTAATACGCCATCACCGTCACAATCTTCATTCATCCAAACCGAAGTTTGAGGCATCGTAATGCTGCTAGCAAGGTAATTACAAACATCTAAGTAATAGGTACTATCTTCTAATTCGTCTGCATTTTGTACACCGTCTCCATCACAATCTAAGAAAAACCAAAGTGAATCTTGAGCAACTGTTATGCTTGCAGGAATTAATGAACATGGGTTCGTGGGATTGGTATTGTCTGTTATTTCATCCCCATTGGTAACCCCGTCGCCGTCACAATCATCTGCCAACCAACCGTTGCTTGGTGTTAGGGTCATGCTAATAGCAAATAATGAACAGGCATCCGTTCCATTGGTACCCGATTGGATTTCATCACCATTGGTTACTCCGTCTCCATCACAGTCCAAGGCATTCCATGCAACATTGGCGGTAGCATTTTGAGCAATAAACGGGAATGAACAATCATCGTCCATGGCATATCCCATCCCTAATTCTACACCGTTGGTATATCCGTCGCCATCGCAATCCGCATTTACCCACACCGGACCGTACGTAAGGGTTTGGCTTGCGCTGATATAATCGCATGGATTGTTAGGATCTGTATTATCTACTAATTCTGTGGCATTCGTTACGCCGTCACCGTCGCAATCCGCTGCGGGATTTAGAGCACATGGGCTCACAGTGATATAAATCCACGCTTGTGAACAAGCGCTCACTAAGGGGGCAGCAGAATCACAAACTTGATAATAAATCGAGTCTTGACCGTTGAAGCCAAGGGTAGGGGTGTAAATTACTTGACCGTTCAATAAGGTGGCAGATCCATTAACAGGTCCGAATAAGATCTGAACCGAACTCAACAATAATGGATTATCAATGTCGCTATCGTTGGCGAGTTGGTTAATGGTATTTATGGAGTTAGCATCTACCGAAACTACATCGTTGTTTAAGCTTGGCGCATCGTTAACCGGAGTAACATCGATAAAAAGTGTATCGTTCGCACATGCTCCTGGAAGTGGGCTGCCATTATCGCAAACGGAAACAACTACGAGGTCTGTTCCATAAAAGTTGGCATTCGGGGTGTACGAGTAATCTCCGTTAGCGGCAATGCTAACGGTTCCAAATAATGCATTAACCAATGGGGTTGTATTACAAGAAAGGGCGGTATTTTCTATGTCGTAATCACCGTTTGAAAGCAAATTACCATTTTGGATCCCGGCATCTTCCGCAATGGATAGGTAATTACTAACCGTTACAGGGGCATCATTAATAGCGTTGAGGTTTACGGAAATTGTTGCCGCATTTGATGTCAACCCGAGGCTGTTGTTAATGGTATACGTAATGCTTTCTGTCCCATTAAAATGTAAGTTAGGAATAAACAATACATTCCCAGTGAAATAATCAACGGACCACTGTCCGTTGGCACTGGTAAACGTAGATTGTAAACCAAGCAAGGCCGTGTTTAAGTCAATGGAAGACAAAACCAATGAACCCGTATTGGCTAAATCGTTGCCTTGAATTGCTGTAATGGAAATGGGTTGGTCCTCATTGCCTGTTGCATTATCATTGGAGGCGATTGGCTGTGCTAGCGCTAAGAACGGGCTTAGAAATAAAACCCCAAGGATTAAGGTTTTAAAGAAATATTTTTCGTTTTGCTTCATTGAGTCAAAATTATTTGAGCCCAAATATAATTAAAAAAAACGAAACACAGGGTTAACGTAGCCGTGAAATTTTATCTAAATATCAATCAAACTCGCTGAATATCAGGGTTAAATTGTTATTATAAAATTAACATCCAACCCGCAGTAAGCAGGGCAAGGCAGATGCAAATAACGCTAATAATCTTCCAGTCCAGTGCAATCTTAGGTGCTGTATTTTCTTTACTAAAGATGGAAAGAATTAAGCGTAAATAAATGTATGCGCCAATGACCGCACTAATCACGGCTGCGATGCTTAAGATCGGATGAAATTCAATGACATCTTTTATAAGTAAAAATTTTCCAAAAAATCCGGTGAACGGTGGGATGCCGCTTAAGGAGAGCAGGGCAACAAGTAAGGCTACTCCCAAAAAGGGGTTTTTGTAACCTATGCCCTGGAAGGATGAGATTTCATCGTTTTCTTCATTGATCAGTTGGGAAACAAAAAGTAAAATCAATGAACTTGCACCATATCCGATGAGAAAAATCACCAAACTTCGCTCTCCAGTTTCTGTTCCATTCATCAAGGCCAAAAGTCCGATTCCCGTGTTACTGATTCCTGAGTAGGCCATTAGGCGCTTAAGGGAGGTTTGCTTAAGTCCGGAGAGATACCCCAGAAATAGGCTGGCAATAATCACGGCATACATGAAGTACATCCATTGATCACTCAAATTCCCAAAAGTTGTTTTCATTAATTTGAATATCGCAATAAACCCCGCGATTTTCACAACGGTAGACATGAAAGCGGTGACCGCGTTCGTGCTTCCTTCATAAACGTCAGCATTCCAAAAGTGAAAAGGAACGGCGCCAACTTTAAACAACAGTGAGGCGATAATAAGTAAAACCCCAGCAATCATTAGTGCAGGTGTATACAATCCGCTCATTACTGCAAAGCCGATTTCATTTAAATTGAAACTCCCTGTAGCCCCGAATACCAGTCCGATCCCGAATAACAAAATGGCAGTTGCGAAGGATCCCGTAAAGAAATACTTGAGGGCAGCTTCAGAAGCGAGCGGACTTGATTTTCTACTTCCCACCAATACATAAACGGGAATCGATAGAATCTCTAATCCAATAAAGAACATAAAAAAGTCTTTAAATCCAATCAAGCAGATTGCTCCCGTTAATGAAAACATCATCAAGGAGGTAATGTCGGCATAATGCTCCTTGTCTTTAGACTGCATCGCATAGCCTCCAACGAGTACTAAGGCAGTAAGTAATACAGCTAACAAACTTAAGTAAAGTTGAGGCCCGTTAAACACTAAAGCACCCGAGTAACTCTTTAGGGGAGAAATGTAATTTGTGTGATTCCAAAACAAAAGGAAGGCCGTGCTTAACCCAATCAGGTTTACGCTCAGCGCAAGTCCAGGTTTTTTCATCATCCCAATAAAGAGGGAAATCAAACCTGTAATGAAAATTACCAATAACGCATCCATTATTTGATTATAAGTTGGGTATCAGAGGCTGCCTCAAGCAGGTGATTGATACTTGGTTTAACAATTGAGAAAATAAAATCAGGATATAATCCAAGAGTGAGGGCGAGCACCGTGATGATTGCAAACACGGACATTTCATTCCACATGAGGTCTTTAAATGCAGTAATTTTAGGAGCGCCCATGCTGCTCATTTGATACGCTCTAATCATATATACGGCTCCAATAACCAGGGTTAATGCAGCCAATATCCCCATCCACAAATTAAATTCAAATATGGATTTAATGAGTAGGAATTCCCCAATAAATCCCGCCGTCATAGGCACTGATAACGAAACAAACATCATTACCCCGAACCAAAACCCAAATTTTGGCGCTAATTTGGCGATGCCTCCCATTTCACTCAGCTTAGCAGTTCCTAAGCGTTGTTCAATGATTCCGGCTGCTAAGAATAGGCCAATGGCCACGAGGCTGTGATTGACCATCTGTAGTATGCTTCCTTGCAACGAATCTACGGTAAACACCATAATTCCTGCTACAATCAGTCCGAGGTGGCTGATTGAGGCAAACGCGAATACTTTTCTTAAATGCTGTTCACGCATAGCAATGAAAGCGCCATAAAGAATTCCGATTACACCCAATATAAGTACAGGCCATTGCCACGCTGAAAGGGCTACGAAATTCAAACCAATCATCCATTTGATCATCCCAAATAGGGCCATTTTTAACATAATTGCCGACAAAAGCATGGTTCCAGCAATCGGTGCAGAAGCATAGGTGTTGGGTTGCCAAGTATGAAATGGGAATATGGGAATCTTTACTGCAAATGCGATTAAAAAACCTGAAAAAATCCAACAGGCATATTTCGCTGGAATGGCTGTATATTGAATGGCCTCATAGGAGTAAGAGGTGCTGTAAACGCCAATGGCCAATATAGATAGCAACATGAACAACGAACCAAAAAGCGTATACAAGAAGAATTTAAGCAACGTTCGTTGATTATTGGGCGCACCAAACCAATACAGCATAAGGAATACTGGAATCAAGGTGAATTCCCAGAAAATATAAAACATTACTCCGTCTTGTGCTGCGAATAATCCGTTCAATCCGAATTGCATCAGGAACATGAGTCCAGCGAATCGGGGCGAATTTGCTTCATCATTGTTGTAATTCGCCAATGCAACTAGAAAAATAACCAGGTTACTTAAGGCCAACATGACGATGCCAAGGCCATCATATCCCATCTCAAAGGTAAGGCCTAATTTGTACACTTTTCCGGTATTAAAAACGTACTCTATATACTTGGGGTCATAGGTAAATAAGCGTTGTAGTACAACAATCAGGGATAATAGCGCAAACAACAGACTGCTATTCTTTACCCACTTACTCGGGATAAAAAATGATAGAAGTCCTACAATTAGGGGGATTAATACTAGTTCCAATGTATTGTATTTATGAGGTAAGACACGATGAGCATAATTAGGCCAAGTAACATCCAAAATAAATAACTTGAGACGAGTCCATTTTGAAGTTTACGAACTTGTGTTCCAGCTTTTTCGGTGAGTGTTGCCAATCCAAAAACTCCGGCATGGAGCACTTTAAGTTCTACCACATGGTTGAGTTTTTCTCCGAGCCATTCAGCCGGTCTGGTAAATAAGAAGTGATAGGCCTCATCCCAAAATAATTTCATTGCGGATAAACGTTCCCAGCCAGCCAGTTCTTTATCCGATTTTGCCAAGGTTCCTTTTTTAACATATTCAAGGTAGGCCCAAATCAATACCCCAATGCTCACTGCTGAGGCTACACCCATCAACAGAAGGGTAGTATTAAGCGCTGCTTCTGGATGTTCAATCAAACCGAGACCCGGCGCTCCAGCTAAGTAATGGTTCAACCAATGGGCACCTTCGTGAATGAATAACCCAGGAAGGTTGAGTAAGCCACCGAATACCGATAACACCGCCAACACCATAAGAGGGAAGGTCATGGACAGTGGACTTTCATGGGTATGGTCCTTTTGATGTGAGCTTCCCCTAAATGTTCCATGAAAAGTCAAGAAATACAACCTGAACATGTAAATTCCGGTCAGTATGACGGAAAACATGATAACGCCATACAGTACCGGGCTTTCGGCAAACAAATGTCCGATGATTTCATCCTTAGAATAGAATCCTGACAAGAGTGGGAATCCAGAAATTGCCAAGGTGCCAATTAAAAACGTAAGGTGAGTAATGGGCATAATTTTTCGCAAGCCCCCCATCTTTCGAATGTCTTGCTCATCTGACATTCCATGAATAACACTTCCTGAACCTAAAAACAATAAGGCCTTGAAGAAAGCGTGTGTTGTTACGTGAAAAATCGCAACAGTATATGCGCCTAAGCCTAGGGCAACAACCATTAATCCCAATTGAGATAC
>DBCM01000164.1:6334-11659 GCA_002293045.1 Flavobacteriales bacterium UBA958
GAAATTGGAACGGGTCACCATGTAAATACCAGCGGTAACCATCGTCGCAGCATGGATCAATGCCGATACTGGGGTTGGTCCGGCCATGGCATCAGGAAGCCAGGTGAATAATGGAATTTGAGCACTTTTTCCGGTGGCGGCCAAAAACAAACACAAGGTAATGGCAACAATTAAAACGCTATTCAATGAAATACCATCAACGCTTCCACTCTTTACCATCGTTGAAATGGCATCAAATTCAAGGGTGTGAAACGTATTTAGGATCATAAACAGGGCAAATACAAGACCTGCATCTCCGATGCGATTCATTACGAATGCTTTTCGGGCAGCAAGGCTGTTGGCCATTCCTTTTTCAAGGTCGCTGTAATGGAAGCCAATGAGTAGAAATGAACAAATACCAACCCCTTCCCATCCAAAGAATAATATGAAGTAATTGCTTCCCAACACGAGCAAGAGCATGGCGAAAATAAATAAGTTCAAGTAGGTGAAAAACTTATAATAACCCTCATCGTGAGCCATGTACCCCATGGAGAAAATGTGGATGAGTGTTCCAATACCCGTAATGATTAAAGCCATCCATATCGAAAGCTGGTCGATTAGAAAGCTCGCTTGAATGTCGAAACTGTCCAGGTGAATCAGTCGAAATAAGGTCACTTTAACCGGTTCATTAATTTGATTAAAGAAGCTAAGAATAATCAAAAAGGCAAAGGCAATTACTGCAGTACCAATGCCTCCAGAGATTGATTTAGGGAGATGCTTTCCGAATAATCCATTGATGCTTGCACCCAATAAAGGCAGGCAAAGTAATATGATTAAGAGCGTTGATATCGTCATGATTATCCGTTTAACTTATTAAATAAACTCACATCGATGCTTCGTAAATGGCGATACGCAAGGATAAGAATGGAGAGTCCCACCGTTGCCTCTGCGGCTGCAACAACAATAATGAAGAAAACAAAAATTTGTGCATCTGCATTGCCATAATAGGTTGAAAAAGAAACAAAGAGGAGGTTGACGGCATTCAACATAAGTTCAATGCACATTAACAGTACGATCATATTTCTTCGAATCATTACGCCAAATGCGCCAATAACGAAGAGGAGCGTGGCCAAGATGACAAAAAAGTCAATATTAACAGTTGCTGAAGTTCCCATATTAATCAATTGTTTGTTTATCGCGTTTCGCAAGTAAGATGGCTCCCACCATCGCTGAAATGAACAGGATACTTGACACTTCAAACGGAACGACAAATTTAGTAAACAAGGTATTTCCGAGGTTTTCAACCAATCCAATGGTTGAGACCGGTGCAAAATCATCCTTCTGACTTACCAGCACGATGTCTTTTAACGCAGCTATCAATACCAAGAAAAATAAGCCTCCGGCCACGGTGGAGATGATCCAAATAATCATGGGAGTTTTGGGTTCCGCATCTTTATTCAGGTTCAAGAGCATTAGAACAAAGAGGAAGAGTACCATAATTGCCCCTGCATAAACGATAATATTCACAATCGCCAAGAACTGGGCATTCATCATGATGTAAAGTCCGGAAATGAAAAAGAAGGTGACTACTAAATAAAGCACACTTCGAACAGGGTGTTTACTGAGCACTACCATCATGGCGGAAGCCACAGCGAGTGCGCCTAGTATTTGTGTAATAATTGTTGCTATCATAAGGTAGTACGTTTGCCGGTGAATTGTCTTTTCGTAATATCGATTCGGTGATCCACAGGTTCTACCAATTTATCTTTACCGTAAATAAATTCACCGCGTTCGAATTGGGTGGGAACTAGTCGATCGGTTAAAAAGATGGCTTCCTTCGGACAAGCTTCTTCACATAGGCCACAAAAAATGCATCGCAACATGTTGATTTCATACATGGAAGCATATTTTTCCTCTCGATACAAGTGTTTATCAGCGTTGGTGCGCTCTGCAGAGGTCATGGTGATGGCTTCTGCCGGACATGCCACGGCACACAATCCACAAGCTGTGCAATTTTCTCGGCCTTGTTCATCCCTTTTCAGCACATGCATGCCGCGATAGATGGGAGCAAATTCTCGGGTTTCTTCTGGATATTTAATGGTTTTCCGACGCATCAAAATATGCCGAAAGGTAACGAGCATACCTTTAATGATTCCGGGCAAGTAAAGCTTCTCCATGAAGGTCATGGGTTTATCTGAAACTACTACTTTTCTATTGGTAAGACTTTCCATATTATCTAATTAAAACCAATGTTCGTATAGGGCAACAACAAAACCTGTAACCAGCATATTTACCAAGGCTATCGGTATGAGTACTTTCCATCCAAGGTGCATAAGTTGGTCGAACCGGAACCTCGGTATGGTCCAACGTATCCACATAAAGACGAAAATCAAAAGAAAAATTTTGGCAAAAAATACCGCCACACTTAAGATGGAAAGGAGGTTTGGACTGTCTGTAAAGTAATCCATTCCTGGGAAATTGTAGCCTCCAAAAAACAGAATCGCCATGATGGCCGAAGAAACAAACATCGCCACATACTCCGAGAATAGGAACAGCCCCAACTTCATTGAACTGTATTCGGTGTGGTACCCTCCGATTAATTCGTTTTCACATTCTGGCAAGTCGAATGGAGCGCGATTCGTTTCTGCGAGCGCACAAATAAAGAACACTAAAAAAGCAACGGGCTGATAGAAGATGTTCCAATTCATTCCGTGTTGGCTTTCAACAATTGCTCTTAAATCCAAACTTCCAGAAATCATAATAATGGTAATGGCAGAAATACCCATGGCCAACTCGTAGGAGATCATTTGAGAGGAAGCACGAATTGCTCCAAAGAGGGAGTACTTATTGTTAGAAGCCCAACCTCCAATCATAATGCCATATACACCAATTGAAATGATGCCAAAAGCAAATAATATCCCGATGTTTATTTCTGCAACTTGCAGAGAAATTGATCTTCCAAAAAGCTGTAAATCTGTTCCCCAAGGGATAATTGCACTCGTAATCAGTGAGGTAAACATCGCAATCCCTGGGCCCAAAATAAATAACCATTTATCGGCATTAGCGGGCGTGAAATCCTCTTTCATAAACATTTTCACCCCATCAGCAATGGGCTGTAAAATCCCAAAAGGACCAGCCCGATCAGGACCTACGCGGTCTTGAATCCATCCGGCTAATTTTCGTTCAAAATATGTTTGATATGCTGCGATTCCTAAAGAAATCAGAAACAACAGTACCACTAAGACCAGTTTATCTATCCAAAAAAATGTTTCCATTAGCCTATACGTTTTACCGGTTTTTCAATACTTGTGGCATATTTCCCTTGTGAAATCACGGAATTCCTACTAATTACACGAGGCCCCGCAATATTCCAATCTGCAGCGCTTTTGTGCTCGAATCTACAGTCATTACACAGCCAAGCAGTCTTGCCATCGATGTCTTCAACCTCACCATATTTATCCTTTCTAGCTGTAACTCGGTAAATTTCATTTCCAAACATCCAAACCACCGCTTTTCCACAACACTTCGAACATGATCTTTCTGCGTCCATTGGTTTTAAAAACCACACCCGGCTTTTGAATCGGAAGGTTCTGTCTGTGAGTGCTCCAACGGGACATACATCAATCATATTTCCTGAAAAGTCGTTTTCAACGGCTTGTTCAATAAAGGTTGAAATTTCTGCATGTTCTCCCCGATGCATGACCCCATGTACCCGTTTTTCGGTTAATTGATTGGCTACAAAAACACATCGATAACATAGGATGCATCGATTCATGTGCAATTTGATTTTATTTCCAATGTCGATAGGGTCAAAGGTTCTACGCTCCTCCTCATATCGAGTTTTTGCACTCCCGTGCTCATATCCTAAATCTTGTAAATGGCATTCGCCGGCCTGATCACAAATGGGACAATCTAAGGGGTGATTAGCCAATAAGAATTCGACTACGCCGCCTCGATTGTTGTGCACGCGCTCACTCGTCTTGTTGTTTACCACCATTCCGTCTTGGACTGGGGTAGAGCAGGAGGCAACGAGCTTAGGTATAGGTCTGGGGTCTGCAGTAGATCCTGCAGCAACTTCTACTAAACAGGTTCTACATTTACCTCCTGTTCCAGGAAGTTTACTGTAGTAGCACATGGCAGGAGGAACGGCATCACCGCCGATTTTACGGGCAGCATTTAAGATGCTCGTACCCGGTTCTACCTCAACCTCTATTCCGTCGATTGTTACTTTTACCATCTTCTATACGTTAGGCAACCACCGGTTGCTGGATTAAACCATAGTTTCTTGTCTGAGCCTCAGAAGGATGTTTAATGTGCCATTCAAATTCATCTCTGAAGTGATGAATTGCGGCAGCAACAGGCCAAGCAGCTGCATCTCCTAGGGGGCAAATAGTATTTCCTTCGATTTTTTTATTAATATCCGCTAATAAGTCGATGTCGTGCATCTGACCTTGACCGTGTTCAATTCTCGATAACACTTTTTCCATCCACCCGGTCCCTTCGCGACATGGCGAACACTGGCCGCACGATTCATGGGCATAGAATCGCGCGAAATTCCATGTATTTCTTACAATGCACTGATCTTCGTCGAAGACGATAAATCCTCCGGAACCAAGCATTGATCCACTGGCGAATCCACCTTCTGCCAAACTTTCATAGGTCATAAGGCGATCTTCTCCTGCAGCGGTTTTCGTTACAAGGTAATGCGGTAGGATAGGAACAGAAGAACCTCCAGGAACGCAGGCTTTTAGTTGTTTGCCATTGGCAATACCACGGCAATAGTCGTCGCCATAAATAAACTCTTCTACGCTTAATCCTAAATCGATTTCATAGACTCCCGGTCTGGCCAAATTACCACAGGCGGAAATTAATTTGGTTCCAGTACTTCTCCCAATTCCAATGGCCGCGTATGCATCACCACCGTCGCGAACGATTGGTACAACCGCAGCAATGGACTCGACGTTGTTCACAACGGTCGGGCACCCCCAAAGTCCTTTCACCGCAGGAAATGGCGGTTTAATGCGTGGATTTCCGCGTTTCCCTTCTAATGATTCTAAAAGTGCCGTTTCTTCTCCACAAATGTATGCTCCTCCTCCTGGAGTTACCACTAAGTCTAAATCGTAGCCACTTCCGAGGATATTTTTTCCTAAAAATCCTTTAGCGTAGGCCTCTGCAATGGCTTTTTCCAAGATGTTCAATACATACATGAACTCACCGCGGATGTAGATGTACGATTGATTCGCACCGAGGGCAAACGAAGAAAGGATCATTCCTTCGATTAATAAATGCGGCAACTTCTCCATCAAATACCGATCTTTAAATGTTCCCGGTTCTGATTCATCGGCA
>DBCM01000128.1 GCA_002293045.1 Flavobacteriales bacterium UBA958
GGTGCGCAAAGTTAGGAACTTTATTTAATTTTCAAAAAATCCAATTTGAAATTTATCCTTGGAATTTTCACTCAACGCGATATATTCCTAAATTCGCAACTACATATTATACTTGTTCTCATGAATTTTCAAAAGCTTAACGCCCTAATCGGCTGGATTGTATTTGCGATTGCCACCAGTGTTTATCTAATGACCATGGAATCAACTGCGAGTTTATGGGATTGCGGGGAATACATTACCGCTGCCTACAAACTAGAGGTAGGTCACCCTCCAGGTGCACCCTTATTCATGGTATTAGGGCGATTGTTTTCTTTTTTCGCGGCCCCAGAATCGGTGGCGCTTTGGATCAATGCCCTTTCAGCTATTTCCAGTTCACTGACTATTTTGTTTATGTTCTGGTCCATGAGTCTTCTGTTAAAAAAATTGGTGCTTACCCAAAAAGGCACGTTAAATACAGCCGATGGAATCATGGTGCTTTCTGCTTCTGCAATTGCGGCGTTGGCGTATACCTTTTCAGACTCCTTTTGGTTTTCAGCAGTTGAAGGGGAAGTGTATGCGATGGCTTCTTTATTTACTGCCGTTATTTTTTGGGCGGCGCTCAAGTGGGACGAGGAGATGAATCTGGCGGTCGATGGAAATTCAGCACCAAACCGTTGGATTTTAATTATTTTCTTCATGCTTGGTTTGGCTGTTGGGGTTCACTTACTCGGTATTCTTGTAGTACCGGCGATTGGTTACCTCGTGTACTTTAATGTTTCAAAGAACATTACTCCCTTGTGGTTGGCACTAACAGGCGTTATTTCCGTGCTTGCCTTGGGCTTTATCCAAGAAGGGATTATTCCTGGGTCGATTGCACTTGCCAGTTCTTTTGAGGTTGCATTTGTAAATTCGTTCGGACTGCCTTTTTACAGTGGAACGTTATTCTTCTTTGTCTTGTTAATTGGAGGGTGCATTTTCGCAATACGATATGCAAGAAAAAAACAACGCACCATTCTTTACAATGTAATCATGGGTTTAACGGTGTTGCTAATCGGTTATGGTTCGTTTGCGGTTATCGTTATTCGTTCCAATGCCAATACGCCGCTTGATGAAAATGACCCGGAAAACTTGGTTACTCTTCATTCCTACTTGAAACGCGAACAATACGGATCCAACCCGATACTTTTTGGGCAATATTGGAATTCATTTCGTTTAAATGAAACCTTGAATGAAAATGGTCAGGCGCAGCTTACTTCCAAAGATGGATGGGGAAATCTTTCGGCATATTACCTGCGGCGGTTTGTGGTTCAAGAAGGAGAAAGCGATGTGAAAGCCTTCGTGAAGAAGTCAGATGCAGAAGCGTGGATGAATAAAAACAAAGGGGCATATACCTTAACAGAAAAGTATTACGAAAGTAATAGCTCAATCCGGATTGGGGCAGAACCGGCATATGCACAAACCACCTTCCTTCCTCGAATGTATGCAGAAACACCGCAACACATCCAAGGATATAAAGAATGGAGCGGTTATGACCCGGCAGACGGGGCTAATGATGAATTAGGAAGAGACGGAATGCGACTTCCAACCATGGGTGAAAACCTCACTTATCTCTTTCGATATCAAGTAAATTGGATGTATGTTCGCTATTTATTGTGGAATTTTTCCGGGCGCCAGAATGACATCCAAGGTCACGGAGATAACTTACGTGGAAATTGGATAAGTGGTATAGACTGGGTGGATGCCCCAAATGTTGGTCCGTCAGATGCGCAACCCTACTACACGTCAGAAAATCCCGCGCACAACCGATTCTTTTTAATTCCTTTGGCCCTTATTTTATTGGGTATATTCTTTCATTTTTACCGTGCACCTAAAGATGCGTTTGTATTAACCTTAGCCTTCTTATTCACCGGGTTAGCGATTGTAATCTATTTAAATCAAAAGCCACTTGAGCCCAGAGAACGGGACTATGCATACTCCGGTTCCTTCTATTTCTTTGCCATGTGGTTGGCGTTTGGCGTGTATGCCCTCTATGATTTTATAAGCACCTTTGATAAAAAACTATTGGTCAAGCTCTCTTATTTCTTGGGTGGGGGCTTGGTGTTGTTTTTAATTACGGGTTACGGCCGCATGGGACTCGTGCTCGTCTTAATTTTATCGCTGTTTATAGGGCTCTCGTATCTGCTACGCAAGGTAAAGCTGAGTGGCAACGCTCCCGTTATAGTGATCAGTCTTCTAGGCCTTTTAGCCCCTATACTCATGGGGACACAGGGTTGGGATGATCATGACCGCAGCGGAAAAACTTCGGCACGCGATTTAGCATACAACTATTTGAATTCTTGTAAAAAGAATGGTATTTTATTTACCAACGGAGATAATGATACCTTCCCCTTGTGGTACTTACAAGAAGTTGAAGGGAAGCGAACCGATGTTCGGGTTTGTAACCTTTCCCTCATGGGAACCGACTGGTATACGAATCAAATGAAAATGAAAGCCTATGAATCAGATGCGCTGCCGATCGAATACCGAGAAGATCAAATCTTAATGTATGCCGGTAACACAGACCAGGTGTATTTCCTTCCTTTACTAGAGTTAATTGGCCTAAGTAACGATGAAGCCCTGATGAGAAAAGTTATCGACATGAGGTTAAAGAAAAACAAGGCCATCGCATCACAGGTGGTTAACTATTTTAACGGAAAGATGGGTGCCTTACGACCTTCTTTTTCTGTTACACAGCCCAGCTTGCAGGTGGCGTTTGATAAAACATGGAATGAAATTATATCGGCGGATACAACAAATCTCTCCACGAATATTATAAAGAAATTCACAGGAATAAACCAAATCTTTCAAAGTGTTCAGCAAGGT
>DBCM01000145.1 GCA_002293045.1 Flavobacteriales bacterium UBA958
TCAATCAGTAATAATTACAGAACCCGTTATTTTAACAGCCACATCCACGGAAGTCAATCCGATTCTATGCAATGGCGGTACAGCCAATGTTTCAGTGGTTGCTCAAGGAGGAACATTGCCCTATGTTGGAACTGGGTCATTCAGTGTTGTTGCTGGAACCTATACCTACACCGTAACCGATGGGAATAATTGTTCTGCCTCTACCTCAATTGTTATTACCGAACCGACTATTTTAGGCATAAGCATTACGGGAACTGATGTAACATGTAATGGTTCAGCTAATGGATCAAGTACCTCATCCGTTACTGGAGGCACTCAACCCTACGCATACCTTTGGTCTAATGGTGCCACTACATCATCCATCACTAACTTGACACCTGGTTCATATACCCTAGTAGTCACAGATACAAACGGATGTTCGGCAAGTGCAACACAACTGATTACAGAACCGATTATTCTCACCGCAACCTCAACTGTTAGCTCGCCAATTTTATGTCAAGGAGGGCAAGGAGTGGTTACGGTTAGTGCGAATGGGGGAACAATTCCTTTCTCAGGTACTGGAACTTATAATGTAAATGCAGGATTCTACACCTATACCGTAACCGATAACAACGGGTGTATTTCGCAAACCAATATTAATGTTTCAGAACCTGCTCAAGTTCAAGCCAATGCGGTAATTAGCCAAGCCATTCTTTGCAACGGCGGCACAGGACAGATTACCGTAAATGCAATCGGTGGAGTTGGCCCGTATTCAGGAACGGGAGTACAAACCGTAATTGCCGGGAATTATTCGTACATAGTAAGCGATGCGAATAGCTGTACTGATACAGTTAACATTAGCATTACTCAACCTGTGACTCTTGCGGTGATTGTTAATGGAACAAGCCCATTGTGTAATAGCAGCGCCAATGGCTCAGCACTTGCCAATGTGAGTGGCGGAACAGCACCGTACGCATATTTGTGGTCGAATGGAAATACCACCAATACTGCCAATAACTTAACTGCCGGTACCTACACGGTTCAGGTAACTGATACCAATGGATGTTCAATTTCAGGAAGTGTAACCTTAACGCAACCAGGAAGTCTAAGTGCCAATTCAATCGTTTCTACGCCGATTTTATGCAATGGTGGTGCGGGTCAAGTTCTTATTTCTGCCAACGGTGGTACGGCTCCATATACAGGTGTTGGTTCATTTGTTGCTTTAAGTGGCACTTCGAATTACACCGTAACAGATGCCAACGGATGTAGCGTAATCACCACCATAAACGTCCCTGAGCCTGCAGCCTTGGTGGCCAACGCTGCTGTAACTTCTCCAATCAGCTGTTTCGGTGGTACAGGGAATATTTTAGTATCAGCCATTGGTGGTACCCCATCCTATTCAGGAACAGGAAGCTTTCCGGTTTCAAGCGGCACCTATACGTATCCGGTGACCGATGCCAACGGGTGTTCGACAACCACTACAATCACGATTAACCAACCTGTGGCCCTAGTTGCAAATGCTGCAATAAGTAATTCAATTTTATGTAACGGCGGCAGCGCTACTGTTTTGGTAAGCGCGGTGGGTGGAACACCAAACTATACAGGAACCGGTAGTTTTTCAGCATTAGCTGGTATTCAAACCTATACGGTTATTGATGCCAATGGATGTTCAGATAGTGCCACAATCAATGTGATACAGCCGGTGGCTTTATCAAGCATCATTTCAAGCCAAAATGTGTCGTGTAATGGATTGAACAATGGTTCTGCACTTGCCTTGGCCAATGGAGGAACACCAAACTATACCTATGCATGGAGTAACGGCGGATCAACTGCACTCATTTCAAATTTAGCACCTGGTGTATATAACGTTATTGTAACTGACGCTAATGGTTGTACAAGTAATTCCAGTGTTACCATATCGGAACCCACCGTACTCACGAGCGCGGTAGTACAAACCAGTAATATTGCATGCTTCGGTGGGACAGGAACTGTATTTATTTCAGCCAATGGAGGAACTGGTCCTTATGTCGGAACGGGATCTCAAACGGTTGTAGCAGGCAATCAAACATTCACCGTAACGGATGCAAATGGGTGTACATCCAATGCTTCAATATCCATTTCTCAACCAACGCAATTGGTTGCAATAGCCACTCAAACCTCTCCGATTTTGTGTTTTGGTGGACAAGCCACGGTCGCGATCATTGGAACGGGTGGTACAGGCGCTTACAGCGGAACAGGCTCTGTAAACTCATTTGCTGGAAGCAATTCATACACCATTCAAGATGCGAATGGATGTTCTGCCTCAACCGTGTTGTTGATTACACAACCGACGGCAGTCTCCGCAAATTTTAGTAATACTGGTGTAACCTGTTTTGGATTAAGTAATGGAAGTTCTACCGCTGCCGTAGCGGGTGGAACACCGGGATATACCTATTTATGGAATACCGGTTCAACAACAACATCCATCAACAATCAACCGGCAGGAACCTATACCCTTCAAGTAACCGATGCAAACGGATGTATCTTCAATTTAAATTCCACCATAACTCAACCAGCTCCTATTGTTGCAACGGCAAATATTATTTTACCAATCGCATGTTTTGGGGGGCAAGCTATTGTACTCGTTAACGGCGCAGGAGGAACACCAGGATACAGTGGGAATGGAACATTTAATGAATTTGCTGGAACGTATACATATGTGTTAACCGATCAAAATGGATGTATCGATTCAACAACTATTACAGTGACACAACCGGCCGCGTTTACCGCGGTTGCAAGCATAACCTCACCCATCGCCTGCAATGGTGGTCAAGCTACGGTTATTGTAAGTGCAAACGGTGGAGTAGCCCCTTTCACAGGAACTGGAACATTTGTGGTTTCTGCAGGTACATACACATACACCCTAACAGATGCGAACGGATGTGTAGCCACCACAACCATCAATGTCACGCAGCCAGCCGCCCTCGTACTCAGTGCTACCCTTGTAAATCCCATTCTATGTCACGGAGATAGCGCTTTAATCACGATTGGTGCCTCAGGAGGTTCTCCAGCATATTCGGGCGTTGGAAACTACCTGGTACCAGCAGGAAATTATACATACTACGTATCCGATGTAAATGGTTGTAATGACTCCATACAAATTCAAGTTACGCAACCTGCATTGCTTACAAGTTCTGTTTCGTCGACAAACGTTACTTGTAACGGAGCAAATGATGGAAGCGCCATTGTATTTTATTCCGGAGGAACAGCCCCACTCTCTGTACTTTGGTCTAATGGATCTACTCTCAATAGCATTTCTAACTTAACTCCGGGGAATTATAGCGTTGCTGTTACCGATGCCAATGGATGTCAAAATGTACAGAATATAACGATCACACAACCCAATGTACTTGTTGCATCTGCCCTTGAAACTGTTCCAATCGCTTGTTTTAATGGAAATGCTACCGTAGTAGTAAGTGCAACAGGTGGAACAAATCCTTACGTTGGCACAGGAACCTTCTTCCCAACGGCTGGTGTTTATAATTATGTCATAACCGATGCTCAAGGTTGCGTGGACACCGCGAACATTACCATCTCTCAACCTCCAATACTCACTGCTACAGCAACTGTAATTAATCCTATTGCGTGTTTTGGTGGACAAGCTACGGTTGATGTGATTGCAACGGGTGGTGTTGCACCCTATACTGGAACAGGTATCATCAATGTTTCTGCCGGCAATCAATCCATAACTGTTACCGATGCCAATGGATGTGCCTTTGTGATTTCGCTCTTCATTAGTCAACCTACCCAATTATTTTCGAGCATAAGTGCTCAAAATGTGAGTTGTTTTAATGCGGGTAATGGAAGTGCAACAGTTATCCCTACAGGAGGTACGCCAGGTTATCAGTACCTTTGGTCTACGGGAGATACTTTGGCTACTACTAATAATCTCGTACCGGGCTTGTATAGTGTAACCGTTACTGATACAAATGGGTGTCAAACCACCAACCAAATAACGATTACCCAGCCGAATCAATTGGTTGCAAGTTCAAGCATCAGTTCACCGATATTCTGTTTCGGTGGAAATGCAACCGTAGACGTCAGCGCTATTGGAGGCACACAACCGTACACAGGAACAGGTTCATTCTTGCAAAGTGCAGGTACGCAAACCTATTATGTCACCGACGGAAATGGATGTATTGATTCAACAACAATTACCGTTACTCAACCCAATCAACTGGTGGCATCCGTAATTCAAACAAGCAATATTCTTTGTTTTGGTGGTACTGCCACTGTTGATGTGAGTGCCCTTGGTGGTACCGTAGCATATAACGGAATCGGTACGTTTACCGTAAGTGCCGGCTGGAATAATTTCAGTGTAACCGATAACTATGGTTGCCTTGATACCACCTCTATTTATATCACCCAACCGACCTTACTCGTTGCCAACGCTGTTCTTGTTTCACCTGTACTTTGTAACGGTGGGAATGCAGTAATTAACATTAGTGCATCCGGAGGAACCCCGGGATATGTTGGACAAGGAAACGTGACCGTAATTGCGGGTACATACAGCTACACGGTTTCTGATACCAATGGATGTATTGCAAACACCACAATCACGGTGGTTCAACCGAATCCTTTACAGGCTATCGCCAATATTACATCTCCGATTGTTTGTAACGCAGGTACGGGGGTCATTACCGTAAGTGGAACCGGTGGTACTGCTCCGTACACCGGATCGGGAACTTTCACCGTTCCAGCAGGAACCTACACTTACTCACTTGTTGACGCAAATGGCTGCTCATCCGCTGTTACCATTACGATCACTCAACCGCCTGTATTGTCATTAAGTTTAACCCAAACCAATGTGAATTGTAACGGTTTTGCTACTGGGGCTATTACAGCAAATCCGGCAGGTGGGCAAGGACCATATACCTATTTATGGAGTAATAACCAAACTACTCAAACCGTTTCCAACTTACTCGCTGGGGCGTATAGTGTGGTTGTAACGGATAACTTGGGTTGTACGATAAATGGTAACACGACGATAACGCAACCTTTGGCACCCATTCTTCTTCAGGAATCACATACCAATATTTTGTGTTTTGGAAATAACACAGGTTCCATTGATTTATCCGTGAGCGGTGGTACCTCGCCGTATACGTATAGCTGGAGCAACAGTTCCACAACCCAAGACATCCAAAATTTAATCGCGGGAACATATAATGTCACGGTAACGGATGCGAATGGTTGTATTGCCGTTATGAGCATCGTCGTAACTCAACCTGCCTTCCCACTCACCGTAGGCTATACCGTTACTAATGTATCTTGCTTTGGGTATACCGATGGAGCGATTGATGTAACACCTCAAGGAGGCACAGGCCCTTTCACTTATTTTTGGACCACAGGTCAATCCAGTGAGGATTTGAATAACATTCCGCCGGGCCAATACATCGTAGCCATAACCGATGCCAATAACTGTGTAAGCTCAGCACAAATTACGGTTACCCAACCGCTAGCTCCATTGAGTGCCACTATATCACAAGTACCTGTTAGTTGTTATGGATATAATGATGGACAACTCACAGCAAATACCCTAGGAGGCACCGCCCCATACAGTTACGTGTGGACTCCTACGGGACAAACCGGAAATACCGCCAACTCATTATACCCAGGAACATATGTAGTAAACATTACCGACGCTAACGGCTGTACCGCCACAGCAACGGATGTATTGTCAACTCCGCCGCCATTTATTGCAGCATTCAATGTAAATGACAACGTGGTTTGTTTACCTTCCAATGTTACGTTCACCAATTCTAGCATAGGAAATTACGCAACTTCTTTATGGACTTTTTCTAACGGCTTAACCTTTTCCTCCAACCAATTCAGTCTCGACTTGAATACTGTGGGATGTCTGGATGTCACCTTACTGGTAACTAACACCAATGGGTGTACCTCCGATACAACAATTTCCAACGCTGTATGTGTTGTCCCTGGACCAAGCGCTGCATTCTCAACCTCAACCCCTGAAGTGGACTTTACTACAGGAGGCATTGACTTCATTAATAATTCCCAAAATTATATTGGTTCAGTATGGGAATTTGGGGATGGAGGAACCTCAACACAAGATAATCCAAGTTACTTCTATCCGTCGTCTACCATCGCAGATTACAATGTCATGTTAGTAGTTTATGATGCTAATGGATGCACCGATACGGCATATAGTGTTGTTCAAAGTATAGATGTAGTGAGACTCACCGTTCCAAATGCATTCACACCGAATGGAGATGGATTAAACGATGTATTTACTCCTGTAATTAGTAATGCCGACCAAGTGAAATACTACCGCTTTGAAGTATACAATCGGTGGGGTCAGTTGATCTTTGAAAGTAATAAACCTGGTGAAGGGTGGGACGGTAAATACAAAGGTAAACTTGCTCAGTTTGGTGCTTATAACTGGAAAGTTAGTTACGATGTTCCCGATCAGGATTCCGTTGATGCAAATGGGCACGTGACCTTAGTCAAGTAATTTCTCGGTATATAAAAATCGTTTTTGAATCGATTCAAACGGTCGATAAATGTAGTATGCGTTCCCATTATGAACACGTATTTTCTCCACGTACTTATGATAAATGCGATGCTTAGTTTGAATACGCCCTGTTCGTAAATCAATCTTTCCCAAGAAACTTATCCCGTCTTTTTCAAAAACAGCATAAAGCGATTGAGTCGCATTATCCTTTAATATGATGCGCTTCCAACCTGTTTTCTCCTTGTGATAATGAAACAATAAGGGCATAGAACGCAGCTCTTGCCCAAAGGCGTTGTACACAGAAATAAGGTCCGTTTGAAAATTCAAGACATATATACTGTCACGAACCTTAAATAAGGGCGCAAAGGGAACCTTGTAATAAATCGATTGTGTAAAATAGGTGGCCCCCACCCATATTTGGGCATCCACTCCTGTTTCTATTTCTTTTTGTTTCGCCCATAAACGCGTTCGAACATCTACCCACTTATATTCGGATCGATATAATTCCATCATCAAGGGGTCTTCCACATGAATGAGTTTACGATACGAAGAATCGATGCGGTCGAGGCTGAAATAATCGAAAGCCGGATAGTACTCATTGAAGTTAGAAAAAAATAATTTACTGGTAGTGGTATCTACAATGGGTAAAATATAATCCAAAAAATATTCCTTGGGTATGTTGTAGAGGCTGAGCGAATCGCCTTGAACAGCAACATGAAACACCTCTTCTTGGCATATGACATGTATATTATCTCGGTAGTCTTTAATCAAATTTATTCCGATTCCTTGCACGGAAATACTGTCTTTTATCCTATTCCCATCGTACCATAATATAGCATTTTTGTGCCCAGAACGCTTTGGATAGACTAGCAATACATAGTCGCCATGCTCGGTGAGCTCAAAGTCTGCCACATGAAATTCTGTTGATTTAAAAACGGTATCCGGTATACCCGGTGCCTTAATCACCACCTGATTCATAGATTGCCATTTTATAGGCTTTAACATCAACTTGACATGAATCGTATCCTCGCTATCCCGAAGCACTGCTTGTCGATAACTTACGGGTTCATACATCGGATGCTCTGAACTGATGTAAAAGGCTTCCGAAAAATCACTCCACGCGAAATGAGAACATCCAGTATAATTGGTGCGTTTACTTTGCGTAGAATCCCCCATAGAAATGCTTAGGCTAACATTTGCTACAGGCTCCAATGAATTTCTATCCAGACACGTTACAGCAATATGCTGTGCCATGAGGATATTAACAGAAAGCAATACTAATAAAAAAGAGATGAACTTCAAGATGCTACTTTATGTGGACTAACGCCAAAGCACTAGAAATAAAACCTTAAACGATGAAATTCCACCCAAAGGTATCCTCGACTTTACCAATTTTTAAGGCGTCCATGTGATTTTTAATGCGATTGGACAAAGTTCGAGTCTCCATGGCAGGCAACTTAAATACCTCCTCGTAATATCCGATGACATCAATTTGCGCCAAGGTAGCCGCAGTGCCTGCTCCAAATGCATCTTGCAGGGTTCCGTTTCGGAAGGCCTCAACAACCTCATCCACGGTCACCTTTCGCTCCTCTACTGTGATACCCCAAGACAATGCGAGCTCAATGATCGAACGTTTGGTAATTCCACGAAGGATGGTATCTTGATCTTCAGACGGCGTAATTAAAACATCGTTGATTAAAAACATGATGTTCATGGTGCCAGACTCTTCTATATACTTATGTTCTTTAGCGTCTGTCCATACCAATTGATGAAAATTCTGATCTTGCGCTTGCTTTGCAGGATATAAGCTTGCCCCATAATTTCCTGCTGCCTTCGCTCTTCCTACTCCACCTTCAGCAGCACGCGTATAGAAGGGCTCAATCTTGACGCGAACCGGTTCTGAATAATAATTACCAACCGGAGATAGTAAAATCATGAACTTGTACGTTTCCGAAGGTTTTATCCCAACCCAAGCATCGGTTGCGAACATAAACGGGCGGATATACAGAGAAAATCCCGGCTTGTTTGGTACCCATTGGGAATCAATTTCCACCAATTTACGAACGGATTCCAAAAATAACTCCTCCGGAACCTCCGGCATACACATGCGTCTTGCTGATTCGTTAAATCGCTTAGCGTTCATGTTCGGTCGAAAAATGGAAAGGCTTCCTTGCTCATGCTTGTACGCCTTAAGTCCTTCAAAAATACTCTGTCCGTAATGAATCGCCGACATTGCTGGATGCATAGGAATTTCTTGAAACGGTAAGATTTTTGGATCGTGCCATTTCCCATCCGCATACTCCATGAGAAACATGTGATCAGTAAATACTCTTCCAAATGGAAGGTTATCCCAATCCACACGATTCAATCCTGAAACCGTACATTGCTCCACGGATATGGTAAGTTCAGATGTTGCCATGCTTTAAAAATTGAATGCGAATATACGCCTAAATTGCATCGCTAACAACTAATTTAGCCCTAAGCAACGTAATAAATATTACTTTTACTCGTAATCTAATCCATGTCGAAAAATCCAAAAGACATTCTGTCAACCTATTGGGGATTCAGCGATTTTCGCCCTACACAAAAACCAATTATTGATGCTGTACTCAGCAATAAGGATGTTCTTGCCCTACTTCCAACAGGCGGAGGAAAATCTATTTGTTTTCAAGTACCTGGCTTAGCGAAGGGAGGGCTTACCTTAGTTGTTTCACCACTCATTGCCCTGATGGACGACCAAGTAAAATCGCTAAAATCAAAGGGTATTAAAGCCTGTGCAGTAACAAGTGCGATGGGATATCGGGAAATAGATATCCTGTTAAACAACGCTGCACTTGGTGCCTATGATTTTCTTTACTTATCACCGGAACGGATACAAACGAGTCTGTTTCGTGAACGCTATAAACAGATGCCGATACAGTTGATCGTTATCGATGAAGCACATTGTATTTCGGAGTGGGGTCACGACTTTCGTCCTTCCTATTTGAACATTCGTGTGTTGCGCGAGGACAACCCGAATATTCCCATGATTGCACTCACGGCAACGGCGACACAACGCGTAAAAGACGACATCGTAGCATCCCTCCAATTGAAAGATCCTTTTATTCACGAAGTAAGCTTTTATCGAGAAAATTTAAGTTATGAAGTAATCAGCACACCCAGTAAACTGGGCAGCATCATTGCGTATTGCAATGGAAAAATGCACATGACCGGTATCGTCTATTGTTCAACCAGAAAAGCGGTCAAAGAATTAGCAAAGGTATTTATGTCTAATAAACTCAGGGCAAGTATGTATCATGGGGGGATGAGTCCTGCCGACAGAAGGGATTCGTTGGCCCGATGGATGTCTGGAGAAAGTCCGGTGATGATTGCAACCAATGCGTTTGGTATGGGTATCGACAAACCTAATGTTCGCTATGTTCTGCACCATGACTTCCCCGATAACCTGGAATCCTATGTGCAAGAAGCTGGACGCGGCGGGCGAGATGGGGAACAAGCGCGATCCATCGTGTTTACGGATGGAAGTGAAGAGGCTTCCTTCGCGCAGGGGTTTATGACAAAGTTTCCAGAAATTAGCCTCATTAAAAAGGTGTATGTGCACCTCTTGAGTTATTTGAGAATAGCCATTGGTTCTGGAAAAAACGAAACCTATCCAACGGATTTAAACCTACTTGCCAATGAACTTTCCTTGAGCTATATTGAGCTTTATAACATCATTAAAATCCTTGAACTCAATCAAGAATTACATGTTAATGAATCCACCTTCCACTCCCCAAAAGTGCGCCTCTTAGTGCATGGTTTAGACCTCTACAATTTTCAAATCAAACATCCTGTCATGCATCCAATCATTCAGGTCATTGAACAAATAACCGGAGGTGAAGAGGTATTGGCATCAGGATTCAACTCCAATAAAGTGTCTGCCGCATTAAAAATAAGTGAACCTAAACTGGAGGAGTTCCTCACTTTTCTAGACGCCAATGGAATTATTGAATATGTTCCCGCAATTCATTTACCCACGATCACTTTTTTAAATGAACGAAGGCCTGATGATTATTTTCAATTGTCCTATGAATCCTTTACCCAGCGAAAAACATTGGCCAAAGAGAAATTAGACTCCGTATTGTCCTATTTAAGCACTCCACATTGTCGAACGCAGCATATTTTGGCGTATTTCGGTCAAAAAACTGAACCTTGCGGTACGTGTGATAATTGTCAGAAAGCAAACTTACCCATTGAACAAACCGAAACCTTTATTCTTGAAGCCTTGAACATTCCCCTGGGATATTTGGAATTAATAGAACGGATTCCATTACCCAAAGAGGCCTTAAAACGCGTGATTCGAGACATGCAGCTCACCCAAAAAATACAACTTATCGACGGGAAATTTTACCGTTAAATCGTTGCGCTTGAAAAAAATCCTGCTTCCAAACACCCTTGGTCCTGAACTACTTATGCCCCTACTTTTTACTGCATTTGTGGTGGGCCATGAATTCATCCCGAATACAGAAATCCCATGGCACATTCAAGGGTTTCTTTATGTGGGCTTAATCGCAGTATTTCTGAAAGTTACCAATCACAGCAGTTTCCTTGTGCTATTGCCCATCCTTGCGTTTCATACCCTGATTGGTATGGGAACTGCCGAAAAAAAAGCGCCAACATCGCATAAAAATGGCCACGCATATCAGATTCTTGACATAAAGGCTTCGCGCAGCAACCTCGTGCAGGCCGTCGGACAAATCCATGAACTTAAACGTGGATACCTATACCCTACTCGCGAAAAAACCTTGTGTTTAATTGACCCAAAGAAACATTTACAGCGCGGGGATTTCATTTATACCTTAGCCCCTGCTAGCCCCATAAAAAATACGGGTAATCCCGGGAGTTTTGATGTAAAAAACTACTACATGACCAAGGGAATTCATCTGCAAAGTTTTGTGTATCAAAATTATATTATCATAGGTCATGCAACACTTTGGGACTCTTGGATATATGCCTTGCGAAGGTGGTTTAATCAGTCCTTTGAACGTCACTTGTGCGGTCCTGAACTTGGATTAGCGAAAGCCTTACTGCTCGGAAATACCACAGATGTGAGTCAAAAAAGCAAAGCATCCTTTGCCGCGACTGGTGCGATTCATGTCTTGGCAGTTTCGGGCATGCATGTTGCCTTATTTGCTGAATTGTTGTTGTTTAGTATTGGATTATTTGCACGGTTTATTTCTCGAAAGCGGGCAATCCTATTCATTCTAATTATCTTGTGGTGTTATGCGTGGCTCACGGGATTTTCTGCTTCGGTATTGCGTTCTGTAACCATGTTTTCACTCATTCAAATCGGATTACTGCTGCAACGATCGGCACATCCGAATTACCTGTTATTTTGGTGCGCTTATTTAATGTATTTATTCGATCCAACGTGCATCTACGACATCGGTTTCCAACTTTCTTTCTGTGCTGTATTTGGAATCCAAACGTATAACACCCGTATTTCTTCCCTTTGGTCTCCCCCTCATAAAATACTCAAGTGGATTTGGGAACACACCTCTGTAGCCATCGCTGCACAACTTTTTACAGTGCCTTTGATCTTGTATTACTTTCATACTTTTCCCAACTATTTCCTTATTGCCAACTTGGGAATTGTTGTGCTTTCAGGCGTTTCGATGTATCTAGGCTTTGGATTTTTACTGCTGGGCTGGATTCCAATGCTTGGAGACTTAATCGGTCAAATATTTAGCCTTTCACTCACCCTTATGAATCAGTTTATTAGGATTATCGCTCAAATACCGGGAGCTGTTGAGGGTGGGTTTTCGCTGACTACCGGACAACTTGTGCTGTTCATCTTTGGACTCCTTTGGATACTGCACAGCTATGCACCGAGGTGGACAAAATATGCATTGGGATTAGGTCTTGTTCTTGGATTGAGTGGCATCCGACACAACAATCAAATGGAAACCCATCTAATGATTTTAAACACGCGTTCTCCCGTGCTTATTTACAAGCAAAAAACACATGTAGTGATGCTTTCTGGCCCGAGAAACTCACAAAGAACATTGGGATGCTTATTGACAGATTATCGGAAAATATACCCCTTCAGCACTTCTGATATTCAAACAGTTTCTGAGCAGTCGAACGTACGCATTAAAGGTATTACTTTCCGCTTCCGACGGGAGGACATTGCCATACGAGGAAGAACTGAATATTCACTTGTAAAAACTCCAACCCAGGAATGGGTCTTGCTTACGCTCAATCAAAAAACCAAACCCGTACAGGCAGCGATTAAACTCCCGATTTAGTTCCCCATCATGTTCAAGATATAATTTACGGCGTTGGCTGCATTGACAAAACCACCGGAAATGCATACTTGATTCATTTTCAACTTCTTTTTAGTTCCTGGAACTAAGACCTTCTTTTTGTAGGGTGTAGTTGTTTTCATTAACACCTCTTTCACTTGAACAGCGGATAAGGTAGGGAAATAACTACGGATTAACGCGGCAACACCCGCCGTGGCAGGACAAGCCATTGAAGTACCCGAAGCATCTTCATATTTACCATCCGGAACGGTTGAGTAAATATCAACCCCCGGGGCAAAAAAGTCTACAGTGGTTGCACCGTAATTAGAAAAATCGGCAAGGATCTTTTTAGGTTTACGAGATGCCCCTGAAGCTCCCACATCAATCCAATTCGGGAAGGTTGTTCCTGAATTCGCTTTTCTTGTAGGATAAGAATCCTCAATATCCTTATCTTTCGCATCATTACCCGCCGCATGAATCAAGAGCACATCGTGGTCCATGGCATACTTTACCGCATCATCCACATATTCTTTGTGAAGCACGTAATATTTTCCAAAAGACATGTTGATGACCCGTGCTCCATTATCAACCGCATATCGAATGGCATTGGCC
>DBCM01000086.1 GCA_002293045.1 Flavobacteriales bacterium UBA958
TTCCGGTGCAAATGGTAATGCGACAGTTACCGTGAATGGTTCTGGTCAAGTGAATATTGCTATTCCTCCGTGCGATGGATCTGCCGCTGCGGGAAGAAGGGGATATGCGGTTTGGGCACCCACAGGAATTAATACAAATTATGTACGTCCTTCAGAGAGCATTACACAAGAATGGGAAATGGCCGATGATTTAGGGGATAGCAGTCCAGCTTCGTTGCAGCAGGGCGGGAGTTTACCAAGCAACAGCAGAGATTGTCGCGTAGTTGGTCGGATTTTTCCGGATTCTGCGAGTGCCTTTACCATAAACATTTATCCTGAAAATCCAGATGATCCTATTACCTTGGAAGTATTGAATGCTCAATGTGAAATTATAGATACGATATCCGCCAGTGGAACCGTAACGTATACATCGAGTGCAGGCTATTCAGGATGGCATACATTGCGGATCAGAAATACTTCGAATATCCAGGCAGGTCAAAAATGTTGGGTAAAAGCAACCTATACGGCACCTCAAGTGGTGAATACTACGGGTGCGAAACAAAAATGTGCGTGTTCCCAAACTGGGGTTGGATTGACAGAGAATTCTTTACAATATGTTGCTGTATTTCCGAATCCGTTCAACGAGCGCATTGTTATCGAAGGGTTGAATTCTGAGATCGCTATTCAGCAGGTATTGATTTACAATACACACGGTGCCTTAATCATGCACTTCGAAGGAAATCAAACCATGTTACAAGAAGTGGATGCTTCGATATTGGCAAAAGGAATTTATTATTTGGAAGTTCGAACAGAATATGGTGGATTTACCGAAAAAATAATCAAGCAGTAGCCTAATCACAAATTCTTCCAAAATGTTTGTCGTTGTGGAAATGGGCATCGAGGGCCTCTAACTCTTTTAGCATTTCCGGAGTTGGTTTTTGATTTTGAAGCGCTCTCAAATCAGGTTGTCCCGCATCTACCCATGCTGTATACCAAATTGAACCAACAGCCAACACGGCAGCTTTAAGCCTGCGCTCAACCATGCCATTCATTTGATTGTGATATAACTCACAAAACTCTCTTGAGTAGGTAGAAATCGTCGTATTTCCGCGTTGCTCATAGCTGTACTTTCGATCTGAGGGAAAAGTCTTCGTCAACTCTTTTTCAATGCGCAATACAGAATCCAAGGCATTATGTGATCCTTTAACGGCATCCCAGATGTAATCTTGCACATATTTTTTATACCCCGCCTTCCCAACGAAATAATCGTAATCTTCGGCATTGATTTCTACCAAGCGGCTTTCCCAAAGGCCGTGAATTCCTTTTTGTCCGGTTAATTGTCCGTTGTAGTTTTCCGTGGTGTGCAGGGGTACATGTGCATCCCCGATGTAATGTCCAATCTCAGCAGAATACTTCAGGATGAGATCAATGTTCTTATTTTCAAAAGCCTTCTGTAATTTGTATTTCATGTGCAACACATGCCATGGGACTATGCCATAACTGCGCAGGGTGTCTTCACTGAATTTCTCAACTGCTTCTTTCCAATATTTCGGAAGGATTTTGTAGGGGTCTTCACCCGGTTTGTAGTAGTGATCTAAATCAATGTAATGACATTCAGCTTCGCCTTCAATGGCATACCTGCGTTTATCAGGGTCTACGGAATGGTCAGTCAAGAACTCAATGTTTTCCTTGTAAAATCCGAACAATTCAGGAGGTAAAGTAAAGACCGCTACGCGATTGATTCGTTTATGTCCAAAAAATCCCCATTGTGGTTTGGAAAGTTCTTTAGGGATATAAGACATTAAGAAGGGGAGAAGGGCCACCCCCGCAATAAGCAGTTTACGCGATAACGAGTTTGCCATTTTTCAAGATTGGAATAACATCAGTTTGATTCGGGGTAAGACAATACTTTATGTCTTCATTCAAATTTAAGTTTTTTAATCGTCTTCTGTGTGAACTTGATTTTAAATATCCCATGTAATTATCTTTCGCAGATAGATAAAGGTATTTGGCAGCAATTGAGGAGTCTTCTACAGACGTAAATTTTCCTGTCGAAACCAAGTAGTCACATATCGCTCCTGCGCATATCGTGTCTTCTAAATTGAATTTGTCTTGCCAGCCTGAACATAGACACAGAATATTTAAGTCTTTCTCTTCAAGCCAGTGAACCAATGCATGTAAATTGAGAAAAGAGCCCACCACTACGATGTCTGCATCCTTTGCTACGTCTAAGGATTTTGTGCCATTGGTTGTGGTAAGAACAATTTCTTTTCCTTTAAATTCTTCTTTCATGTACGAAAACGGAGAATTGCCAAAATCAAATCCCTCTACAATCTGACCTTTCCGTTCGGCGCCGGCTAAGTATCCCTGATCCTTGTAGGCCTGTGCTTCTTCGATTGTTGGTACCGGTATAATGGAGGCTACGCCGTTTTCGAACGCAGCACATATGGCAGAGGTAGCGCGCAATACATCAATCACTACTACGATTTCAAATTCACCCTTAAAGTAGGTGTACTCGCCGGGTGTAAAACAAACCTCAACGCGTTTTCTTGTGTCATTCATTAAAACAAAGGTAGGAAAAACCAAGGAAATGAGAGATTAGGCCTATTTTTGTCAAAAATTTATACCATGCACAGTGAAGCATTTCAATCCATTGTAGAATTCAGAAGGTCGAATAGAAAGTTTGACCCAGCAATAGAAGTTCCTGAAGAGGTTATGATGAGAAGCCTTGAGCGCACCGTGCTTTCGCCAAATAGTAGTAACATGCAATTGTGGGAATTTCACTGGATTCATGATAAAAAACTGATACAGGAGTTCGTACCCCTTTGTTTAGGTCAAAATGCGGCAAGTACTGCAAAAGAACTGGTGGTTTTTGTTACGCGAAGAGATTTGTATAAACGACGAGCACGTTGGAATAAAGAACAGATTCTAACCCATCTGGGGGATCGAGAACCCAATAAAATTGAAAAGAACGGATTAAACTACTATGGCAAAGTAATGCCCTTGTTATATGGCAGGGATATGTTTGGGATTCATACTTTAATTCGACGTTCCGTTTGTTTTATTGGTGGATTATTTAAGCCATTTATGCGCTTTGGTGGGAGAACGGATCAGCGCATTATGGTTCACAAATCTTGTGCATTGGCCGCCCAAACTTTTATGCTTTCCATAGCAGCAGAAGGTTTTCACACCTGTCCCATGGAAGGATTTGATAAATGGCGCGTACGAAGAAAATTAGGATTGCCACTCGGCGCAGAAATCAATATGATTATATCTGTTGGTAAAGGGACCGAGCCGGGAATTTGGGGACCGAGGTTTCGAGTAGATAACAGTGAAGTTATCATCAAGCATTAAATGTTGATTTATTAAACAAAAAAAAGGGGCCGAAGCCCCTTTTTTTGTTGCAGTAGTAGGTAAGGTTTACTGTTTCACAAGTTTAGTTACATGGGTTGTACCGTTATGTACAATTTTCACCATGTAGTTTCCACGCGCCAAGTTAGCTAGGCTAAGGGTTGCGTGCTGACCGTTCATTCGCGCAGCATAAACAATACGTCCATCAGAACCATACACCTCAAGTTGTGCATCGATTGATTCCGTGGAAGTGATTTGAACGTTTTCATTGAACGGATTCGGATAAAGTATAATACTCATTCCTTGCTCAATAATTCCAGCACAAGGATCGGATTCTATAATGATATCATCGCTGGCTTCACACCCATTATTATCCGTCATGGTCACTTCGAAAGTACCTGCTGCATTAACAACAAGCGATTGACCTTGCGCACCCGTATTCCAACTATACGAAAAGTTTTGATTTCCACTGGCATTGATGGTTACCGGGAAATTGTATTCACATACAAGGGAATCATTTCCTAGACTTACCACTGGCGCTGGAAAAATGTTAACTGAGACTTGGGCTGTGTCATTACAACCATTAAGGTCAGTTCCAATAACGGTATAGATTCCTGACGCATTTGGTGTAAAGGCTTGACCATTACTTATGTTGTTATCCCAAACATAGGTTGATGCCCCACTTGCGGTTAAGATAACTTGAACTCCGGGACATACATTCTGTGTAGATCCGGCATTAACCACAGGAAGTGGATTTACTGTTATAGAAACTTGTGCTGTATTTTGGCATCCGTTAGCATCAGTTCCTGTAACGGTGTATGTTTGTGTTGTGCTAGGGATAAATGAAACTCCGTTTGTTACATTGTTGTCCCATGTGTAAGTTGATGCTCCTGACCCATTTAGTGTTGCACTTGAACCTGCACACAACGTTTGTGCTTGTCCAGCAGAAACTACCGGCAAGGAATTCACTGTAATGGTAACTTGCGCTGTGTTTTGGCATCCGTTAGCATC